>NZ_JBFRUJ010000080.1:0-115936 GCF_041474575.1 Vibrio sp. 10N.222.51.C5 | reverse complement strand
GAGTTTGAGTAGTCATAATAGATACCTTACTTTCATAAATTTTAGCAAGTCGATCCCCTTCCCTATGTTTGGCCAGGGAATCGCTTAGTGTTTTAATTGGATTGACGTCTTAGACTGACGTTATAGTCTGAATTACATACCAGCGTTGACGGAGATAATGCCGACGATGATTGGTCCCCAAAGGGTCAATAGCACGTTGGCTACTGCGTAAGTCACTGTGAATGAGAATACTGGAGTTGCATTGCCTGTTTTTTCCATCAANNAGCTGCCAAGTGGTCTCATCAAGGCGTAGCTCTACGATTTCCAGCTCATATTCTGCTAGCTCTGGGATTTCTAGGTAAGGGGTAAAGATTGGCGTGATTAGCGCAACTTTGTCACCTTTTTTCAATAGACCATTGTTGAACATGGTTGCGAACGTGTACGTCATTGACGCAGTGCCGCCTTCTGTTGCGAACAGGTCAAAGTTAGTCGTCATTGGCATTGGGCCGTACATCTCTTCTGCGATGTATTGTTTAACCACTTTCTCGATGTTCACTAGCATACGTGGTGGCACTGGGTAGTTACACGCAAGGTAAGCCAGTACTAGCTCGTTTAGGAACGCTTGTTTTTCGATGCCTAGACGGTCTTTTGCGTAGCTTAGTGCACGACGTAGGAAATCAACGCCTTTGTCTGTTGCATATTGGCTTGCGAACGTGTCGAAACGCTCAACGATGCCGACGCCATCAGGGATACCACCGAAATCACCACCGAGGTAAGCGTAGTTACGCTCTGCTTCTGCTACCGCAAACTCACCAAGACGGATGAAGGCTTTACGAGGTAGCGTTGCTAGGAAGTTAGGGTTACCACGACCTGCATCAAGAAGTGCACGATCTGGCACAGCTTGCGCCACTTCAATCAGTTTGTCTTTTAGCTCGAATGGGCTTAGGTCAGCGAATTTTGAAAAATCGATAGTTGGAGTTTGAGTAGTCATAATATTTACCTAATAATTTAATATTAAACACTTGTAATTAAATAAAGTGTTTTACTTAAGCGTGATTATTCAGGCCTACCCTATTTTTGATTGGGTAGGTCTGTTAATAAGTTGATGATTTTTTAAATCTATAATGAGTTGTAGGTTTTAATTACATACCCGCATTAACGGTAATAATGCCGACGATAATTGGGCCCCATAGAGTCAGTAACACGTTGGCTACGGCGTAAGTCACAGTAAAAGAGAATACTGGCGTTGCGTTGCCTGTTTTTTCCATCAATGCAGCGAACGCTGGGTTTGCACTTCGACCACCGGTTACACAACCTAAAGCTTCTACCGGATTCTTTATCTTCAAAACAAAGTAAGAGAAGAAGAACGAAATAATCTGTGGAATGATGGTTACCGCAACACCCAAGAATAGTAGGCTCATACCGTGTTCTTTGATGGTGTCTACCGCTTGAGGGCCAGCCTCAAGACCAACGATACCCACGAATGCTGCTAGACCGAAGTCGCGAATAAAGCTTGCTGCTGATTCTGGGAATTGCGCCACATGTGGGTTACGGCTGCGTAACCAACCAACAATCAGACCTGACACTAGACAGCCTGCACCAGAGCCGATAGTGACCGGAATACCTGCAATTTTGAAGTTGATTAGGCCAATCAAAAGACCCAATACCATACCCATGCCTAGTACAATGAAGTCAGTCATTGTTGCTGAGTTCATTGGCTTACCGATTGTACCTTGAACACGATTAATATCGCTTGGTGAGCCAGTTAATTGAATAACATCATTTTTCTTAACAACAAGGTCAGCGTGAACTGGGATTGATACACCTTCGCGAAGGTAGTCAGTCACATAAACACCACGGTAAGTGCCTTTGTTCGCTTCTGATTTGATTTGACCTAGTGTACGGCCAATCAGTTGTTTGTTGTCTGCGATAAGCTGACGGTTCTCTTCAATGACTTCGTACTCTTCTGGAAGCACAACTTCAGAGCCAACAGAGTCACCTTTCAACTGACTAATGGCTTTACGAGTACCTGTGATAACCAGAACATCGCCTTGTTGAAGCTTAGTAAATTTGTCTGCTTCAATCGCTTTGCCATCACGCTCGATAACTTCGATGCATGCGTCTATTGAATCTTGATTGATTTGGGCTAGTGTCAAACCATTCACTTTGCTCTCTGCTTTGATTTCAAAAGCGCGAGTCTCAAGTTTTGTCATCGCATTGAATTCACCAGCACCAAGCTCTGCATTACCATCTGAGTTCGCTTCTGCCATTTTGATTGCTTCAGCGCGGATATCCCATTTCATTAGTGTTGGGAATACCCATGTCACCATTAGGATTGGACCTAGAGAACCGAAGATGTAAGTTACAGCGTAACCAACAGCAACGTTAGTTTGCATCAGATGTTTGGCTTCTTCAGACACACCACCCAAACGGGCGATCGCATCGCCTGCAGTACCAATGATCGCAGACTGAGTTAAACCACCGGCAGCTAGGCCCGCAGCAGTACCTCTATCTAAGTCAAACAACCACGCAGCGGCAAGTACACACAATAAGCCTGAAACCGTCATAACAACCGCAGACAACAGAATGTTGATGGTTCTAAAGTTAAGCGCTTTAAAGAATTGTGCGCCGCCTTGATAACCCACAGCATAAATAAAGAGCGCAAAGAAAATACTTTTTACGCCGGGATCAATCTGAACACCAAATTGCCCAATAATTACGCCCATTAATAATGTTCCGGCCACACCGCCTAAAACAAATCGGCCGATAGTAATTTTACCAACCATATAACCCAATGAGAGTGTAATAAATAGTGCGACAAATGGTGCCATGTCAAACAGATTAGAAATAATGTCCATGACAAATTTACTCTTGTTACTAAACATAAGGAGTAAATAATCTAACGAATAACTTAATAATGATATTTGTTGGATTATTCAAAATAAATAAAGCATCTCGTTGCTTCGAACCGAATATTAAGAACAAAAGGTTTTATTATGTAATCCCATTTGATGGATCAAATCATCACTTTAACTGTTCGCATAGTTTTTGAAGTGCAATTTACACCTTAAGTGATTGGTTTAAATAGATTTATCTTAAACCGGCAAAAGTAGATGATTTTCGAAATCAATTTCAATTAAGTGTTTCCACTTCAAGAACGACAACCTACCTACCCTTGTTTTACTGGCTTACGGCTCTCAACAAAGAGGCAGTTGGCATAATCACCGAATAAAGTTGGATTTTGATGGGTACGATCCTCTATAAGCGATTATCACAATAAATCGAACTCCGTTATCGTTGCATTCATCAAACAAATAGAGAACAGAACCATGAATACCATGCCGCATGAGCTTGTGTGGGATGAAGTCTACTTCCCACCGCTGTTATTGGTTATCGCACTGGCTTACATACTGACAATGCTAACAGGGTCAATCGCGACACGGTTTGGCCTTCATAAGTACGTCGCCTTTCCTGCAATAGCAGAACTGAGCTTGATCGTGATTTTTACTGGCGCTATCGGCCATTTTATTACCATTTTTTGAGGCACTTACTGTGATCAAACGTTATCTCATCACACTTTTATTATTGGCTGCTGCGGGAACTGTGGTTTATAGCTATTACCAGTCGTACTCAAGTAACCCATGGACCAGAGACGGACAAGTCAGCGCTTATATCGTCTCGATTACACCTCGAGTCACGGGTCAAGTCATTGAAGTGCATGTCGAAGACAACTCGAAGGTAAAAAAAGGCGATCTTCTTTTTGAGATCGATCCGAGTATTTACAAGGCGACCTACAGAAAAGCACTTGCGACTCAAAAACAAGCATTTGCCCTACTCGCCAAAGCCAAAAACGAAGAGCAACGCGCGTTGAATTTAGAGAAAAGAACGCCCGGTGCCGTGCCCGTGCTGACACTAAACAACTTGAACAACGCGGTAGAAACCAGCGCCGCAAATGTCGAACTGGCAAAAGCGAACGTAGAAGAAGCACATCTCAACCTTGAGTACACCAAGGTATATGCGCCTACTAACGGCTATATCACCAATCTGAACCTACGTGTTGGCTCTCAAGTTGTCGCGAATTCACCTGTGGTTGCGCTAATTGATGAAGATAGCTTCTGGATTGAAGGTTATTTCAAAGAGACTGATTTAGTCGGTGTCGATGCTCAGGACACTGCTTATGTGACCTTAATGATGCACAACAATGTTCAGCTAGAAGGACATATCAAAAGTATTGGTTTTGGTATCGCGAAGCAAGACGGCAGCACAGGTAATGATTTATTGCCAAACGTGAACCCAAACTTCCAATGGATACGCCTAGCTCAACGCATCCCTATCAAAGTGAAGTTAGACAAAATACCAGAAGACGTACAACTGCGTGTTGGTATGACTGCCTCGATCAAAATAATCAAAAATAGCTAGGTGATTCTTATGTTCACTGCATCGACTAAAGACGCGATTAAAGTCGCACTCTCTATCGTTATCGCAATCTGCCTAGCGTTGTGGTTTGGTTGGGAAAAACCGTATTGGGCTGCGATAGCCGTCGCAGTGATGGCATTGAACGAGAGCTTCGCCCATTCAATAAACAAAGGCCATAACCGGTTAATGGGAACCTTGTTAGGGACCGGTTATGCCTTTTTCCTCATTGCGATGTTTTCACAAGATCGATTTTTGTTTCTAACATTTCTTACCGTGTTCTTAGGCACTTGTATTTTCATGTCTAGTGACGAGAAATACGGCTACATCTTTTCAATAGGATTTACCGTGTGTTCGATTGTTGCTTGTCTGGGCGGGTTTGATAACCAAACCACCTTTCACTTTGCTGTACTTAGACTTCAAGAAACACTATTAGGTGTTGTTGTGTTCTCTATTGTGTATCGCATCGTGTGGCCTGTGAATACTGAACTCAACTTTGTACAACGTTTCGAAACCAGTAAACAAGCGTTGTTAGATGCGATGGAAAAAACAGACAACATCGACATTGCCGCACTTGAAAGCAACACCGCGAATATTGATAAGCTGTATCAACTTTTAGATCTGCCACTGACCGGAAGCTACCACCTTAAAGAGAACATCCAAACATGGCGCTTGCGTATCGATGAAATGGCACATATCCAAGATACATTACTCAAACAAAGTAACAGCGAATCAGACTTAGATATCCAATGGGCAGTTCTTACTCACAACTTGAAGACGTTCGATGTATTAACACCAGAACAATCTCTTGTTGAGGGTGAACTCAATGTCATAGGTGATCATAAAGACGTGTCTTGGCATCATGCACATCGCACGTTTGTTGAACATTTGAATGAAGATGGGCGCAAAGTACTGCAAGGCGTGTCGATGTTTATCACATCGCTGTTGGTTTGGATTTATCTTCCAGTTCCAGGTGGTTTCATATTTCCTATGTTAGCCGGTGTATTCTCTTCTATGGTGCCGACCATGCCACCAAGCGTTATTAAGGACGCTTTTTATGGTGTGTTGGGTACAGGGTCGGTGGTTCTGTTGCAATACATCTTTGTGATGCCATTAATGACAGAACTATGGGAGCTGGGACTATTCTACTTCCTTAACATTATGGTGATATGGAAAGTGTTCGCGACACCTAAGCTCATGGTACACCGAATATTGGGTATTAACTTATTAGTTGTTCTCACATCTGGTGCGCTCAACCTCACACCTGTTTATGGAATTGAAACGCCACTTTTGATGCTCGTAAACATTTTGATTATTCTGATGATAGCGAAGTTGTTTACTGATCTATTTAGAGTGAGGGTAACTGCTTAGAACTAAATGCGCTTAACAACTCACAACAAAACGGTCTGCCAAGTATTTTTACTTCACAGGCCGTTTTTTTATCTATTGAAAATCATTATAAATCAATTGATTAACGCTAATTATTACTAAGTGAGGATAGCGTCCATCAAAAGCGATTAACGCGATCTGCCACCTCCTCTTAAAATCCTCTCATTGATTGACGCAATGCATTTTTAGTCGCGACATTCACACTAGCAATCCTAACGGATAAATACATAACAACTGAACACGACGTTCAGTATTACATCGACTGTTTGAGTCTCGAAGGTTTGAGGCCACTCAGCGTGGAAACCGTCATGAGTTTTTTTGAAATACGCACCAGCGCTTGTAAGACCCATACTCTTTCTGTGTTAGCGAGCGCCCTATTACTTACCACCCCCAATTTTGCGTCTGCGGCAGAAACCAAGACTTACAGCGAAGTTATGGAAAAAGGTCGAGCACTATTTGACAAATATGGCATCAGTCATGATTTACCAAAGCTAGCAATCAGTTCGCTCGTACAGGGCGAACACCTAGTTGAACACGCACATCGAACCATACAAATTGGCGATGAGGTTCGTGACTCAAGCGTCTATCTGATAAAAAACACAGACAGCAAAGGCAACATCGACCTGCGCGTCAAATACAACCCGCAAGAGCTGGATGAAAACGAAAAACTGATCGATGAAATTGAAGAGTTTACGCGCACTGAGTATCGACTAAGAAATTATGCAGAAAGCTTCGATCCATCGTCAGTGAAAGTCAATGAAAAAGACAACGGCGACGTGACCATTAGCTTCAACTATTCGAAATACGGCTTACCACAAGACATCGCCTATTTCCGTTTCTTGAATGTTGATATTGAACTTGTAGGCGGCACACCAAAACGCATGGTAATCACCAACGACAAGCCATTTAATCTTGGTAAGTCAAAAGTCGATACCTATTACCAAGTGATTGATTTCCAAACGTTAGACTCTGGTAAAGTCGTTATTGAACGTAAGACAACTAACATCGAGGGTACGTCTAAAACGAAACCGATGACCATGAGCGCTGTAACTGAACCCGTCGCAATTTATGAAGACGACAACGGCGTTAATGTCCTGCATGAAGAGCGTCTAAAAGAAGTTTCAGATCCTCGTATGCAAGAAGCGAGTGTTAAGTTAGATCGAGTATTCCCTTTAATGGGTGACATGGTGCGTCGTCAAGGTATCGATTTGCCATTACCATTCGGTGTTTCAGTTGCTTATCGCAATCAAGACATGAACCTTCCTATGACCGATTACGTCATTAGCGGTGTGCGCTTGAATGACCTATTCGACCCGGAAGACAGTGTTGCGACGGTCAAAGCGGAAAGTGTTTCGATACGCGGCGACGTAAATATCTTGCCATTCTGGAATGTATTCGGGTACGTAGGAAAGGTAAACGTTGATGCGAATATTGACGCCTCTTATACCGGCGCTGCGGGAGAATATCTACAAGATAAACTCAATAACAAATTACCTGGTCTAGGCGACAAACTGTGCGAGGGCGTATCAGCACTGTGTAACAGTGGGCGTTTAAATGTACCACTCCATCTCGAATATGACTTACGCGGTGCGGGTACAACATTATCTGTTGGTTACAAAGAGTTCTTTGCCTCAGTGACCGGCACCTATTCACAAACCCGTCTGAAAGGGATGGATGATTGGGGTGACGGCATTGTCACGATTCAGCCAATGTTGGGCTACCAATTAGTTGATTATCGCGCTCAATTCTTCGTTGGTGCTGAATACCAAGGTTTAGATTCACGTATGCAAGGTACTGTAAAGACAGACGATATTGAGTTTGATTACGACGTTGGTGTCGACATTAACCAGTGGGCATTTTTAACCGGAGTCAACAAACAGATTGGCAAGCATTACAACATGACCGTGTTGTACAACAAAGGTGAAACTCGTTCGGCTGTGACATTGAACCTTGGCTATCGCTTTTAGACTAAATCTAACCAAATTTCTGATGTGAACCTACGTTGTATTAGGTCGACATCATACAAATGAAAACGCGCCAACGTTGGTTATCCAGTAGATAACACACGAAGAAACACAACGTCAAATGCTCCAAAGACGGAGCCATCACCTTATGGATCTACAGGTTTGACGGTATCGATGCGCGGTTCGTTATTTTACCGAATTCTATTGTGGACACATTTTTTATGACTATTGCATATCGTTCTCTCATCGCACTCGCTATTGCGGCCGCTCTTGCTGGCTGTGACACAGACGTTGAACCAACGGTTCCAAAGCCAGATAAACCTGAACCTCTCGTACCTGCCCCTGCTGAAACGTTTACTACTCAAATCGGCGACGCGATGATCACAGCGTCTAAAGAAGAGCTGGTGATTACGTCTAATACCGAAGACGACAAACTGGCTTCAGTTGAGTCTTTTAAAGGCATTAAATTTGCCGACGCAGATCGTTTTGAGCATAGTAATCCTGTCGACTTAACTGAGCTGATGAATTCAGAAGGCATTGTTGAAGCAACGTCGTTTGGTGATGCATGTCCTCAATTGAAGACCGTTTCACAGACACAATCTGAAGACTGTTTGAACCTGAACATTTGGCGCCCAGTAGGCGTAGATGCTGATGCAGACCTACCGGTTTATGTATTCATTCACGGTGGTGATTTCGAATACGGTTCTGGTGCAGAGCCGCTCATCCAAGGTGATACGGTTGTAGCGCAAGGCGCGGATGAAGGTAACCCGTTCATTTACGTGACATTTAACTACCGTTTAGGCTTGTTGGGCAAACAGTGGGTCGACGGTGGAGACTTCAAAGAAGGTGGCAACTTTGGCATTGGTGACCAAAAGCGTGCTATGCAGTGGGTTAACGAGAATATCGCTCAGTTTGGTGGTAACGCTGAAAACGTCACTTTGATGGGCCAAGGTTCGGGAGCAATGTCGGTTGGCATACTTCAACAAACCGATGGTAAAGAGCCAATCGCCGGTGACAATGGTTACTTCAAACGTTCAATAATGCAAAGTAATGCGTATGGTTTTGAATATCAAAGTTATGATTCAGCAGAAACAAATAGTACTTCTATTTGTGAAGCGACTGGTGTTTCACAAATAGAAAGCGACAGCAATACACTCAAATCAGCACTCAAAATCTTGATGGAATTTTCTGACGACTTCAAAGAAGTATTAGAGCCGATTGTCGATGGGATGCCTGATCAGGTGGATACTACCGTTTGTGTAGACAACTACATAGAACTACAAAAGCAACTACCTCTCAGTTCGATTTTAGAAGCTCAAGATAAAGTATTACTCGATCCAATCAACAAAACACTAGATTGGGTTATCGAAAGTGTATTGACGTTACAAAACGACATTCCACTACTAAGCCATGACAATAATACGCCAATGACAAACTTGTTACCTTTCGCACCCTATGTCGAATATAAATCAATATTTTCTAAAGGTCATCATCTGGTCTCACAACCTGCGCTGGATAACCTTTCAGTACCAACCGTCATTGGTAACAATGAAAAAGATGCGGACACGATGGCTATGCTGCCTAGTCTTACATTCTTAATTCCGGCCATTTTGGAGCTATTAAAGGAAGATGTAGACAGCGGTACTTTTGAATCGCTAAGTGAAAACAATCGAGGTTTAGAAATCGCGGTATGGCTGCAACTTGATGGCAATAAGCAACGCATTATCGATATGGTGTCAGCAATGTCTGCTGAAGAAGTTCAAGCGCAGATTGAACTCGGTGATGTGCTGAATTTACTACCATCCACCGCATATGAAGCCGTGACCAAGCTATTTTTTGGCCTAGGTAACTCTGACATGAACAACGAATTACTGGAACTTGCAGACTACAAGCCTGAGTTGGAAAATGAACTGGGTGGTGCAACACAGAACATGACTGAGTTCAAAATGCTGATGAATGACATGCTATTCCAAGCGCCAGCACGTAACCAAGCGATTCGTTCAACTGAAAATGCAGACGTATACGCGCCAGTTTCAATGTACCATTTTGCGTTCAAGCCTAGCTTCAACGTTTGGACATACAATACTCAAGGTGAAGATGGCGATTTAGATATCGGTGACCTGCTAAAAACGTTTGCTTGTATCTCCGGTGCTTGTGGTGGTTCAGAACTGCCGTTTATTTTCAACAAACCGTATAAACTAGACGGTTCAGAAGTGAGCCTAAGTTCAAAAGACCAAGCTCTGATGAACGACATGTCTCGCCTATGGTTCAGCGACAATCTGTTTACAGACTATGAGTACAGCCAGCAACAAGATAACGTAATGTTCGTCGATGGTGATGGTCAAATCATCATTGAAGACAATTGGGACGCTCGATTCAACGGAGCTGCAGATGGCAATATGCTTAACGGCAGACTTCAAGGCTTAAATGATCTTGAACTTACCTTAAAATACATGCCTGATTACGAAATTCCTAATCAGAACTAACGCTTAATCATCAATCACTCACACAATGGCCAGTTATCTGGCCATTGTCACCTCTACCCTATTTTTACGGAACATCACAATGTACTTCACACGTGTTCACGCGCTGATGGTGCTATTTTTGTCGATCTTAGTTACTGGCTGCGCCCAACCTTACCCCGATGTTGAACCCGACTTCGAAGCTAACTGGCAAAGCACAGAACATCAAGCTCAAGTCTATTTGATCCCTAGTGCGCCTGAAGCCTTTGCTCGCCGCATTGATCTGGTTCGCCAAGCCCAACATTCCGTAGATATGACCTACTTCTCTTGGGAAAACGACACTCTGGGTCTGATGCTGTTAAACGAGCTGAAACACGCCGCTGACCGCGATGTGGCCGTGCGCCTCACACTGGATGACTTGTTGGTATTCAATGACAAATGGCTTGCGGAGTTGGACTCACACGCCAATATTGAGATTCGACTGTTCAACCCTTTTGAGTCACGTAAAGCTGGCTGGATTGGTCGTGCGCTCAACTTCTCTACTCATCAAAAACAGTTAGATAATCGACTGCATGAGAAATACTTTAACGTTGATCACCAATCGATGATCCTCGGTGGGCGCAACATCGGTGATGACTACTTTGGCTACAGCGAAAGTGCCAACTTCTTTGATATGGATGTGCTGTTTAAAGGCGACGTGATTGCTGCTTTCGACCGAAACTACCAAGCGTTGTGGAACAGTGAGCATGTAGTGCCAATTCAAGAACGCATTAAAATCAAAGAGAAAGAGCAATACCAAGCGTTCACCAAAGCGTTGAACAAAGGTGAAAAGAATCAAGCATTGATCACGTCTGAAGTCGAAAGGCAGATAAAGAGCTTAAACCAACCGAAGTTCATTTCAGCCTCTGTCACGCCGGTATTTGACTCACTGGAGAAACTCAATGACAACAAGCCCTACTTTCGCCAACGTATTGAACACTTGATGAAGCAAAAAGTACCGACACCTTCTAAGGTTATTATTTCTACGCCTTATATGGTGCCAAGCGATAACAAGTTTGTATTCGTCGATGCACTTAGAGAGAGCGAAGCCGAAGTCACCTTACTGACGAATTCATCGGCTTCTAATGATTCGGGCTTTGTGCCTGCGTATTACGAAAAACACCGTGAGACTCTACTCGACAAGGGCGTAAGTATCTATGAGTACAAAAGCCAAGCGATCAATGATGATCACTACTTTCATGTTGATACCTACTACCACAACAAGACAGTAATTTTAGATGAGCGTGTCACCTATATTGGCTCTTCTAACTTCGATCCAAGATCAGACTTTCTCAACGTTGAGTTTGGGGTGTTGGTTGACAGTGAAGAGTTTGCGAAGCAAGTGACACACTACTTAACACGTCAGAAAGAGGAGTTGTTCTGGGCTGTGTCGCGAGAACAATCAGGTGACACCATCTGGGCTTCAGAGGAACAAATCCATACTAAGAACCCGAACTACAGTTCATGGAACAAGGTACCTGATTGGTTATTTCGAAAAATGAATGGCGAGTTCGAGCTTTAAGTGTTCAGCTTCGAATCTTAATTTTTAATTTTCTCCAGTCCAAATGTAAAAAAGCCGCGTAATTCGCGGCTTTCTCATGTTTCAAATACACGTATCTGAGCTTATAGACGGTAGGTCATCGCTCTTTGGGCTACGTAGTTCACCATATCAAGCGTTGTGAAGATCGAATTAACATCATTAATGTTGTAATCCACATGTCCACGCTCCACATATTGCTCAGCGAGACGGTAAATATCAACGACACGCTCAGCTACCGCTTCCATAGGATCAATAAAAGTGACTGTTGGAAATGCCGTTTCAAGTTGCTTTCTAACCAAAGGAAGTTCCGTGCATCCCCAAATAACCGTATCAACGCCCTTCTCTACGATGGATTGAATCGCTACAGCAAGCAGTGCGGCATTACGCTCAAACTCGCCCGCTTTGATCCCGTTGGTTTCTCGGATTGCTTGTCCACACTCTGTCATCTCACCGGTTACTTCACCATAGATAGCACTATGCACGTTATGCTCTTGCTCAAAGGCATCTGGCTTAACAAACACCAGATTGGCGTCAGTTAAGTAACGGTCATAGATTCCCGAGTTGTAAGTACCATTGGTACACAGAATACCAACAATTGCTTCCGGATTGTCTTCTTTGATCTGATCAACCGTGGTTTGAAGCATGTCGACGATATAAACGTTGGTGTGCTTTTGAACCTCAGGTCTAAAGTAATGAGCGGTGTTACAGGTCATTACGCCAAACTGAACATTGGCATGTTCTAAAATGCACGCTGACTCAATCAGTTCAGGCACAGGATCGGTACCGCCTTCGTTAATCACTTCAGATCGATCGGGGATATCTGAGTTTTTCACCACTATCATGGCCATGTGGTCTTAGTCTTTAAGTGCGCCGTGTTCAATTTCTTTCTTGGCGACGATATCTTGGAACAGAGCATCTGCTTCAGGGCCCATATTACCAAATACACCGAATCGTAGCTTTTTCATAGTTTTTACCTTTGTGTTTGCTAAAGCACAAAGGTTATTACGCTCTTTCGATTTACTTGAATCCTATTAGATGGTTCGCATCCTCGCGAGTGCATAAACAGCGTACAAAAATCAGAATTGAGTACCAAAGGAAAAATGAATACGAAATTCGTCGCCTTCAGGCGCATCTAAGCCGTAAGCAAAATCGAGCTTAACTGGCATTAACTGTGAGTTCCAAATCAAACTCACGCCCGTCCCACGCTTCCAATCCGCTTGTTGATCAAATGCATCACCCACATCAAGAAATGCGCCCAACCAAATTGAACGATAGACTTGATGCTGATATTCGAGCCCAGCAGTTAACATATAACGTGCCCCCGTTAGTTCACCATTCTCGTCTCTAGGGGAGATAGATTCGTAACCATAACCTCGCAGGTTTCCATCGCCACCAGCAAAATACCGCAGTGACGACGGCACATCAGATAATGATTTGGCAATGTTGATGCCTACGTTGGAGCGGAAATGGAGCTTCTGCCTGTCACTAATATCCCATGAAAGGACACTGTTTCCTTCCAACCGCAACAGCCTTGAGTCAGAGAACAGACTAGGGTCAGAATACTCGACAGAATAGATGTGTCGATGATTGAGCTCCAACTGATCATTTTTACGATCAACCTGAGAAAAACTGATGCCAGGTAACAGTAATTGCGATTGCTCTTCCTCAGACGCCTGACGGTACTGTTCGTGCAAGTATTTGACATAAATGGTGCTTTGCCAATCACTGTCTAATTGCCAGTAACGTTCGAACTTAAGATCGTTTGTAAAGCTATTGGTGTCTCGATGATCAATTCGTTTCGATTCAAACTGAATACCAAAGTAATCCGTTGTGACTTTCTCTGTGGGGATTTTGTACCCCAACTGAAGTGATTGCTCCTGTTCAGACAAATATGTCTGTGTTTCAAAGCTGTGGCCTCTCCGGTTATACCAAGGCTTTGACCAACTGAGAGAGGCGCGTAAACCGAGATCTGTAGAATAGCCGCCACCGACCTGCACGATATTTCGAGAACTTGGCTCGGCAATGATTTCAATTGGAACTTCTAGGTTGTCATCAAGTTTGTCAAAGTCACCATGTACGATGACACTTCGAAACCATTGAGTGTCTGACAAATCAGATTGCAGTTCACCTAACTTGATGGTGTCAAAGTCATCACCTTTTTTAAAGGTGGGTATTTTCTCGATACGAGTAGGGTCAACCCCATCATCAGGAATACTTATAGAACCGAACTTGTAGCGTGGACCACTTGCAAAATACAAGTGTATATTCGCGATGTTCTCGCTAGGAATAACTTCAATCTTTGACTCGATAAACCTGCCGTCAAAATAACCTTTCCGCTTTGCTAAAGAGAAAATCGCACGCTTAGTTTGGTCGTATTCTTGGTGAGACAAAGTTAAACCTGAGCCTAACTTGCTTTGATTGAGTATATTGATGAACTCCGCATCTAGGCTAGCTTCACCTGTTATTTTTACTATCGATTCTGCGATGCGCATGACAGGACCAGAATCGATGTTAATGATCACGTTATCAGAATCATTGAGGTCGATATCGAGCTGTGGGTGATAATAACCATAAGGGTTGAGTGCATCTTGAATACGTTTAGATAGCTTCGTTTTCGATAGCTGTGATGCAGGAACATCGGCTAAAGGTTCTAAATATAATTCTACATTTTCGGTGAGAGTTTTATTAACCCCTTTAACCTCAAATTCAGCAGCACTAGAAGAGTGTTGGGTAAACAGGAAAAATGAAGTGGCCAGCACTAATTGTTTAATCGAGGTCTTCACGCGGTTACCCAATTGCTCAAAACCCGAACAGGTTATGATCAAAGCGTTAAATCGCTGAATCTCTTATGGAGGACGCTATCCTTCGAACGGATTATCGGGTTGTTTAACACCGCAACAGTCGTTTATTAACGACTCAAATCCCAGCCCTACAGACACAAAAAAGGCGCAATTAAGCACCTTTGAATGTCTATTACTTATTGATTTATATGGCTTGCTGACTCAAGATCAGTTGTTGTTCAGCCACACATCTTGGTTTTTTGGAGCTTTCTTCTTCTTTTTCTTCTTGCCAGTACCGGCCGGTGGCGCAACAGGTTTTAGTGCTGCGATCAGTTCAGCTGTCGCTTCTTCATCCACTTCAAAGCCTTCAATTTGCTCACGCTCAAGACGAATCTTGTTCTTCTTCTCGATGATTTTGAAGTGGTGGTAATCTTCGTGATCGATCAGAGATAACGCAAGACCAACTTCACCTGCACGACCACTTCGGCCGATACGGTGCATGTAGTCTGACGGGCTACGCGGTAAGTCAAAGTTGATTACCACTGGAAGCTTCTCAATATCCAGACCACGTGCCGCGATGTCTGTCGCGATCAGAACGTCAATCTCGCCAGATTTGAAATCTTCTAGGATACGAGTACGTGAACCTTGACCTTTATCGCCGTGGAATACTTCTGCGATGATACCGCGCTTGTAAAGCTTGTCTGCTAGGTGCTCACAGCTGTTCTTCGCATTAACGAAAATCAGAGCTTGGCGCCATTCATGTTGTTGAATTAGGTGTGCGAGTAACGCTGTCTTGCGACCTTTTTCTACTTCGAATACACGTTGAACCAGTGTGCTCGCATTGGCACTTTGAAGTTGAACTTCAATTGGATCGCTTAGAAGTTCGTGAGTCAGCGTTTTAACTTGCTCTGGGAAAGTTGCAGAGAACAACAAGGTTTGTTTTTTGCTCGGCAAGAGCTTCAAGATTGCATCAAGTTCTTCGGTAAAACCTAGGCTTAGCATTCGGTCAGCTTCATCAAGCACTAACGTTTTCACTTTGTCTAACTTGATAGCGTTGCTTGAAACAAGGTCAAGCAGACGACCCGGTGTTGCCACCAAGATATCAGTGCCGCCACGTAGCGCCTGCATTTGAGTGTTTACCGATACACCACCAAACACACAAACCGTTTTAATCGCGCCATTGAAATGCACAGCGTAAGATTTAACGCTGTCAGCCACTTGCTTAGCAAGTTCACGAGTAGGAACCAAGATAAGGCCAGAAACAAAGTTACCTTTGCCTGAACGACGGTCCAGAGGGGCATCTTCATGAATCTTTTGTAACAGTGGAAGTGCAAATGCTGCGGTTTTACCTGAACCGGTATTTGCGCCTGCAATTAAATCGCGTCCTGCTAACACACTTGGAATAACTTGCGCTTGGATAGGCGTTGGCTGTTGGTATTCAAGCTCAGATAAACGAGCCATCAAAGGAGAGATTAAGCCAAGATCAGAGAAGTTGGTTGGTGTAGTGGTGTTAGTCATTAATTGCAGGAACTCAAAGCTAAAATAATAGCGCGCTATATTAACGTATTTCAGCAGTATTACGTAACTAAATCGCCCTTTCGCTTCTATTTCACTGATTAATATCCGTCAGAAGCGAAGTTATCGATGTGAGAACCTCGATACTCGCCGTACCAACTTCGTCTAAGAGTATTCCAGCTACACAATTGTCGTGGGTTGCAGTTAGTTCAGCCAACCTGCTACCGTTTGTTCCGGTGCATACGAATTCGGCTCGGTTAACCAAACAGCGACTGCGTCTGGTGTAGCGACAAGTGGCTCAAAATTGATATTAAATTGCCATTCAGACTCACCACGCTGATAACCATCGTAAACCACAACAAAATCATGTTCGAGTTTCTTACCCCTGTTCTCGCCCGCCTTAACGCTGGTGACTTCGTTCATCGCCAGCAAAGCTATATGAGCAACATAATCCCCTTTGCCTTCGTAACTTACGCTGAACGTATCGCCTTTATAGTTGACCGTTAGCTTGGGGTTATTTTGTTGTTTGAGCGAAGGCAACGTTCTGTCTAACCAGTTAAAGTAACCGCGCCACTCTTTTCCATCGACAACAAAGCCGGGTGTGTAAACCCCACTTGTTACTCCATAAGCTTTGTACAAGCGTTGCTTCTGACTAAACGCCTTACTCGCGAACTTGTCGCCCCAACCTAAGTAATCCCAATAATCGACGTGATAGGCAAGCGGAATAACTTGTGTCCAAAGTTTTGGATGGTCTTCAAAAGTACTGAGGTACTGATCAGCAGGTGGACAACTTGAACAACCTTCAGAGGTGAAGAGCTCGATAACCTGTGCGGGCTGGCCTTCATTACTCCAGGTTTGTGCAAGCGACACTGAGGAATAGAAGCCGATCGGTAAGGCAAATAAACAAAGTTTAATCAATGATGAATTGCGTTTGGCGTGTGACATACCGAGATCCTTGTACAAAGCGAATTGAATGGCGCTCAAATACAGACCGTTATGCCTAGGTTTTTCTTTCAGGTGCTTAGTTTACGAAGAGATTGAGTTTATTTCAGATACAAAAACGCCAGCTTTAGAGGCTGGCGTTTTCTTAAAATTCTATATTTACATGTTAACGCTGAGATTAACGGTTAATACCGATATCGCGTTGCATGTGACCAGATAGGTCGCTTGCGTAGTAACTACGTGGAGAGTTGTCTACGAAAAGAATATCGAAAATGTGTGCAATCAATCCTTTGAAGTTAACCGAGTAGGTTTTCTTATCCATAGAGTTAGGAACAGCGATAGTATTCATTTGTACTGCTTGAGCCATGATTGCCTCTCTATAAATTTATTAATGTGTTTCGTTCTGATGACAAGAATAATAGGTGATCTTTTGCAGGTTAAAAAATGACTAAAATTAGATTTTGGGATTAGTTTTTCTAATAAAACAAACCATTAACAATGCCACAAAATAGATATGCAGATTATGTGAGTACAAATTCAATATAGTGTTTAAATCATGCATTTAGTACAAATACCCCGCAAACAACAGTGGCCAATGTCACAGAAAATTTACATAAATAAATTTTCCACTTCATCAGCCACGTGTTCATTATCGACTTTTCGATAAGTTATATTTGTTTTTAATTTACTTGTTCAATGCCTGGCTTCTTCGCATAAACCGACGCTATAACCGCAATCGTCATCGTAGAAACCAATACCGCCAATGACCAGTAAGTTGGGATAGCCCACTCGCTATCAACCAGAAGCATTTTCACACCAATGAACACCATGATGAATGAAAGCGCGGGTTTCAAATAGATGAACTTGTCCATCATACCTTGCAGTACAAAATACAACGAGCGAAGACCAAGTAACGCAAACACGTTAGCCGCAAGTACCAAGAACGGTTCTTGTGTTACCGCAAAGATCGCAGGGATAGAGTCTAATGCAAACATCACGTCCATGACTGCGATCGCACCGATGACCAACATCATTGGAGTGAATGCCCATTTAGCACCCTGTTTAACCATTAATGCAGGGCCATGGAAGTCCTCTGTTACCGGCATCACTTTACGAAGTAGCTTTTCAGGCAGAGTATTCACACTCTCCTCTTCGCCCTTGTCTAATGCCAGCTTAATACCTGTACCAATCAAGAACGCAGCGAACACGTAAAGCACCCAGTGATATTCCGCCAATAGCTGTGCGCCTAGTGCGATCATAATTGCACGAAGCACCAATGCACCAATTACGCCCCAAAGAAGCGCACGAGGTCTTAGATGCTCAGGAACTTGGTATTGAGCAAAGATCATCGCAAAAACAAACAAGTTGTCTACGCTAAGGGATTTTTCTAACAAGTAACCCGTAATGAATGACACGGTTGCTTTTTGCGCTGTGTAGTCACTGTTCGGCGCATAAATGTCCCAAAATAGGTAAATCGAGCCAGCAAACAAAAACGCAAGTACAAACCAGAAAACACTCCAGATTGCCGCTTTCTTGATAGTAACGTTACCGCCACGAGTCTGATAGATATCAATAGAGACGAGAATAACCGTTAGCAGGAAAAAGCCCGCATAAGTCGTCATGATTGGCGATGAAAAAAAGGATTCACTATTTGTAGATAATAGAGATTGAGTTGAGTTCATTATTCCTCCGGGCGGAAGAACTGTACAAAGACCTTCCGCAAACAAAGCATATCAAGCTCCATTACGGATCTTGACTGTGATTGCGTTGGTCTCGTTGAAGTGAAATATGGGATTTCACTTTTACATACCGGATAGACTCTTGGCCTAACGAGATGACGATATGTAAACTTGCGCTAACTACTCCCCAAACGCGTGGATAATAATCCTCTGGTTGTGTTTCGTCTATATAAATTTGCACGGAAAAAGCAAAAAAGGAGCAAACGCTCCTTTCTGATTGATGCCACTTTGTCAAATAGACACGCGAATTGATTCTAAGAATAAATTCGCAAGTCAAACACACTATTGCACTGCGTAATGAAGTTGCAAAAAGAGCAATTTACAGCCCTGCGGCAGGTATTAAATACACTAACGCTGACCAAACTGATACCCAACCGACAACCGCTACCGCATCTAACCAATCTTTCTTATCCATGCATATCTCCACAAGAAGGCGACCTGCAGAGATAAAGCATAAACAATGCCAATTTTATAAATAACCCAAAGTAATAGTGTTAAATATCAGTATCAGCTTTAGTTATCTAAAACACTCCATACAATTCAACGGTTCATTGAGTTGAAGCGACTCTGGGTGGTCTTGCAGAAACTCGATGAAGCAGTCTGCCATAGAGTCAGTGGTGACCGTGCCATCACCGATCATATCCAACACAGCGTTATAGCCCTCTTTGCCTTTCATTGTATAGGCTGACGACGCGCCCCGGTAAATACGGTTGCGAGAAACAGCTTGCCAACCTGAATCATCAGAGTGAATTTCTAGATGGTGAATCCTGTGTCCTATAGGCGCTTCTTTGTGGTAACAAAACCTCAAATTATGTGTATAAGGAAAGCTACCTGAACCTGTGCCCACGACACCATTATCAATCGCGTTATTGATTGCACCTTCAAGCATGCCAGCGATCGTTTCACCTTTTACTTCATACACACCAATAGGTACGGCAAACGGTAGTAGTTTTCCGGCAATATCGGCAACAGAGACATCGCCGCTGTTCAGTGAATGTCTTACACCACCGGCGTTGTGAATGGCAAAGTCAACCTGATGCCCTTTCTTGTTCATTAGATGGTGAAATGATTGAGCAACCAAGGGGGCTAGTTGACTCGGGCCTTTAGCATCTGGAATACGTACATGGCGAAGTTTAGTGTCTGCATGAGCAATCACTTGTTGCTGAAGCCTTCGAACTCGCGGCTGGTATTTATCCGTCAGAATGCTCTGCAGCTCAGGATCTTTCTTACACACTGCAATATTAGGGTGATTGTTTAAAAACTCACACGCCATATCGTGGGCATCGTCTTGCCCTACTTCACTCAGTTTCGCGTCTATAAAGAGTCGACGGCCTAATAACAGTTCGTTTTTACCATTGAAGTGCGTCACTTTGCCTTGAGAATCGAACTCGATTTCGCAGTGTCCTAAGCTCATGGCGTGGAAACCCGCTTGCACAACATAGGTATCGCCAATTTTCACACCGTATTCATCATCTTTAACTAAGCCGATATCAGAGAAATCACCTTGTAAGCGATGACTATGACCACCAACGATGACACCAATACCTGTTACGTTGGCTGCTAACTCTAAATCAGCTTCGTAACCAAGATGGCTAAGTAACACAATCTTGTTGATACCTGCTTGATGGATTTGCTCAATGGTCGCTTTTGCTGTTTCCAAAGCATTTTCAAACGGTGTATCGATATCTGGGTTAGCGATGCCTGCCATCTTGTCGATGCTTAAGCCGAATATTGCGACCTTCTCGCCATCAAACTCTTTCGTTATAAAAGAAGCACTTCGTGTTTCAGGCCGATAAGGCTTAACAATGTCGTTGTCCGCTAGCGTATGAGTTTTATTGATATCCTCATTCGATAGATTCCAGTTACCGGCCAACAGCGGGAATTTGATTCTTTTCGCGAAAATCGCAACGGGCTCATTACCCATGTCTAACTCGTGATTACCGAGCGTCATGGCATCTATATTAAGGGCATTCAACAAATCGGCATTGGCTTTTCCCTTGAATAAGGAAAAGTACAACGTGCCTTGGAAGCAGTCACCAGCGTGCAAGAACAAGGTTCCAACCTTCTGACGCTGGGCATCTTGTTCTATTTGTTTGAAGCGTGTTGAAATTCGAGCAAAGCCACCAGCACTGACATAAGGTTCAATGATGTGGTTGTTCATTTTAAGTGATAGCTGTAACGAGGTTGGTTCAAAGTATGAGTGGGTGTCGTTGATGTGTGCCAACACTATTTTTGTCGGCTTATTCTTTTTAGTCATATTTTCTTCTCTCTTTGTCCCTTCATACTAGGTCGAGAATCATGACAGAATCGTGAATTTTATGAAACTGCACTGCAAAAAAATACTCGAGATAGATCAAAAATCTCATTTTGCACCGTATTAATAAACAACGGGTTTTGTGACAGGTGAGCATACCGGATTTGGATTTTTCGATTATGATTAAAGATATCTGTTAGCTTTCAAATAATTAGCAGAGCCTTCCGTTAGGAGTAAGCCTATGCAACTAGAAAGAATCGAGATTTCTGGCTTTCGAGGTATCAAGCGCATGTCACTCGCGTTTGACGAGCTAACCACGCTTATTGGTGAAAATACTTGGGGTAAGTCTTCATTATTGGATGCCCTTTCCGTCATTCTGCCCTCAGACGGTGTGCCATATCACTTTGAAATGACCGATTTTCATGTCGATTACTCTGTTTCACACCCGCAGTCTCAACATCTTCAAATTGTTCTCGCTTTAAAAGCTAACGATAAGAGCGAACTTAACGCAGGTCGTTATCGCAAACTCAAACCTATTTGGGTTCAAGATGAATTTGGCGTATTTCGCATCTACTATCGCATCAGCGCGACGTTAGAACAGTATGAGACAACAACACACTATGCATTTCTTGGTTTGGACGGTAATCCGCTCAAACTCCATCACTCAGAAAAGCTCGCTCAAGAATTAATGACCTTACATCCTGTGATCCGTTTACGAGACGCAAGGCACTTTGATCGCCCTTTCAACGGAAATTCACTCAACCACAATGCTCACCTGCCGACTAATGTTCACGCAACTAATGCAAATTCAAACGGGAACGGGAACCATCACACGAGCAATGGCACAACAAATGGAAACGGCGCCAATAACGGTAATGGTCGACAAGCAAGAATAGAAAAACGAATAGACAACACCTGCCGCCGCCTTATGGCGATACCCGGACATGTTAATAAGGGTGAAATGCGCAGTAGCCTAGAGTCGATGCAAAGTCTGATTGAGCACTATTTTTCTTTCAAAAGTACTTCTCGTCGTAACCCTAGAAAACAGCGAGACGGATTGCTTTATTCTGCGGGTGCCAATGATCAAAGTATTCATCAACTTGTCGAAGAGACCAAGAACAAACAAACTCGGTTATTATTCATGGGGTTACTTAACGCTTATCTACAAGCTAAAGGGCCAAACGACTTAAGGCGATGTGCGCGCCCTCTTTTGATCCTTGAAGATCCAGAAGGTCGATTACACCCAACACACTTGGCAAGGGCTTGGAGCTTGATGCAGAAATTGCCCATGCAGAAAATCCTGACCACCAACAGTGGCGACCTACTTGCGGCGGTCCCACTTCAATCGATTCGTCGCTTGGTTCGTCAGTCAGATAAAACCATCGCCAATCAACTCAACATGAACCACTTCAGTAAAGACGAACTTCGACGAATTGGTTTTCATATCCGTTTCCATCGTTCAGGGGCGCTGTTTGCTCGCTGTTGGCTATTAGTAGAAGGTGAAACCGAGGTTTGGTTGTTCAATGAACTTGCCAACCAATGTGGCTATAACCTAGCAGCGGAAGGTGTGCAGATTATTGAGTTCGCCCAATCAGGACTTAAGGCGCTGATTAAGGTTGCACAAGAGTTTGGCATTGATTGGCATGTAGTGACTGACGGCGATGCGGCGGGTAAAAAATATGCCGCGACAGTGTTATCGAAACTCGGTAATGATCAGGAAAGACATCGACTCACCGAACTGCCTGATAAAGATATAGAGCATTATCTATATATGAATGGGTTTGAGAGCTTTTTCCGTGACATGGTTAAGATTCCATACGATCACCCTATCCCTCCAAAGAAAGTGGTTGCCAAGGTATTGAAGAAACATGCAAAACCCGACCTTGCACTCGCCATTGTTTCTCATTGCGAGAATCAAGGACAAGAATGCATTCCGCTTTTATTAAGGTGGACATTAAAACGCGTGATCACCATGGCGAATGGAAATACCTAAACATAATTTGTTTTATAGATGCTATCAGTTGCTCTACTGATGAAATATTTAGCTAGTCGCCTCAACCAAAAAAGGCACACCAAACGGTGTGCCTGTATAAATCGATATACAAATTAATTGGGGGTTATCTTGCAAGAGTTCACAGTGACTAACTAAGGTTAGGTTAACGAATTAAGCCTTTGCCTGTTTAGCGTGTTGTTCAACAACTTCCGAAGATTGAGTCGATTTCTCGTGAAGCCATAGCCCCGTTGCTTTCATCAAGTATCCAAATACACCACCAAGCAGTAAAGATGGCACTACAAGTTGCCAATCACCACCTGCAGCAAACGTCGCACAGCAACCAATGAAGGTGCCTGGGATATAACCTAGCCACGCTTGTTTCGCTTGAATACACATAAAGAATGCCACAATAGCAGTAATCATGTAGCCTAAAATCTCTAACCCTGCGAAGGTTGAGCTTTCGATAATCACCATTGCCCAGAATACGCCAGTCATGTTGGTCAATAAGCTACCTGCTAGTCCTTTAACGCCGCCTGTTGGCGAAGCAAAGTAACTGGTGCAACCTAAGAAACCTGCCCATGACAATAAGCCGAAAGAGATAGCAATCCATCCCCATAGACCTGACAAAATACCTGTTGTTAATGAAATCGCGACTAATGTACTCATACTATTTCTAAAGCCTAATTACGTAATTGAACGCAACCGGATTTAGCCTCACTTAAAATCAAGTAAGCATACTATGGGAAGATAGCCCTTATTTAGCCGATCACGATCACGTTAATAATGTATGCAGATGTGTATTTATCACTAGATAGAGACCGAAATCGCTTATTCAACATATTTGGTTATCAGTATTTTATCAATTTATCGTTACAGAAACGATGGCTTGCCTTTCATCATGCGCTTACCTTCTCGCTTAATACACTCAGCAAGTGGGTTCTCAGACATATCTGCACGCCAAATAAAGGACAAGGTTCTTTCCATTTCAAGCTCAGGGACATTTAATGTGACCAGTTGACCAGACTCAACAAACTGTTCGACATCGAGATAAGGTAAACACGTTAAATATGGGCCGTTTGCAACCAAACTTCTTAAAACAGGAACGTGTTCATACTCTCGCCAAACATCAAGATCACCAATTAAATGGTGAATAGAGCTATCAAAAACTTTGCGAGTACCCGAACCATGTTCACGTAATACCCATTTTGCTTGTTCTAATTGCGCCAAGCTTACTCGTTCACGCTTCGCAAACGGGTGATGAGCCGATGCAACCACCGTTAAATGGTCCGTACACCACACTTCTTGGTGAACTCGGTTGTCATCACAACGACCTTCGATAACACCCAAGTCATATTGATAATCTAATACACCATCAATGACTGCGTCGGTACTTTGCACGCCAAGCGAGATTCGCATCTCAGGAAAGTCGTTATCAATAATACTGATGAGATCCGGAACGAGGTGTTCCGCTGGAGTTTGGCTAGCACCTAATTTGAGTTCGCCACTCAACAAATGCTGCTCGTAAAAACCCATCTCAATTTGCTGCGCATCTTGCAGTAAACGCTTCGCTTTTGGTCTTAACCACATGCCCCAATGAGTCAGGGCCATTTGCTTGCCCTGCCTTTCAAACAAAGGCCTGCCGAGCATTTTTTCCAACTGTGCAAGAGACATACTTGTTGCTGACTGAGTCAACGCCAATTTGTCTGCTGCCTGACTAACGCTCCCGGAGTCTGCTACTGCATCAAATACCGCGAGTTGCTTTAATGAATAACGCAAAATTCATCCTTAATGCTTTTAATTATTTGTGTCCTGATGCTCGTTTTTTATAAAGCCAATGAGCAATCAATTTCATTCTACGCGTAACCAAATCTATATCAATAAATTTGATGTGGTTTCTAAAAATTATCAATTTTACCTCTACCCCTCAACGCCCTAATCTGGAATGGCAGGACACAACGAGCCCTGCAAAACATTACTGATTAACCATTACGGATTAACCAGGTCATTAACACTAGGAATTACACATGACGGATTGTTCAAGGGGGGGATATGGCAACCAGCACTTCTGAAAATCATCAACTGTTCTCACCAACAGAAATGATGGCGGAAGCAGAGAAGTTTGCATTAAGTAAAGCAAATAAAACCAGCAGCATGACATTGAGTTTGGCAATCATGGCTGGCGCATTCATCGGGCTTGCTTTTTTGTTCTACATCACGGTAACCACGGGCAGCGCTGATGCTGGATGGGGATTGAGTCGCTTAGCCGGCGGTCTTGCCTTCAGTATGGGTTTGATCTTGATTGTGATTTGCGGTGGTGAGCTATTTACCAGCTCAGTGTTATCAAGCATCTCATGGGCTAACAAGCAAATCACCTTCACGAAGATGCTGTCTATCTGGGGCAAGGTGTATGTCGGCAACTTTATCGGTGCCATGTTCCTATTGGCTTTGGTAAGCGCAGCAGGCTTGTATCAACTGGATGGCGGGCAATGGGGCTTAAACGCTTTAAACATTGCTCAACACAAGCTACACCACACCCCAGTTCAAGCGTTTGCTTTGGGTGTGCTTTGTAACTTGTTGGTGTGTTTAGCGATTTGGTTAACGTTCAGCTCTGCTAACGCAATGACCAAAGCAATGATGACCGTGTTACCCGTTGCAATGTTCGTAAGCTCAGGCTTTGAACACTGTGTGGCGAATATGTTCATGGTTCCGCTAGGCATCACGATTCAAGCATTCGCACCAGAAAGCTTCTGGATGCAAATCGGCGCAACACCAGCCCAGTATGCAGACCTAAACGTCATGCAATTTGTCACCGCAAACTTAATACCAGTGACAATCGGCAACATCGTAGGTGGTTCAGTATTGGTCGGCTTAGCCAACTGGAGCATCTACCGTCGCCCACAACTTAAAGCAGCAAAAATTACCGCTATTACACAAACAACAGAAATTACGTCAGTTAAGGAAATTACTATGAACACAGCAACTACTATCAAGCAAATCATGAACACTCAACCAATTACACTGAGCGTAGAAATGCCAACATCAGTCGCGATTGATACACTTTTAGACGCGCAACTTGTTAGCGCTCCTGTTTGCGATGTTGAAGGTCGTCTAGTGGGTATCTTCTCTGTTCATGACGTAATGGTTGACCTTTGGTGCCAAGATTACATCCCAACTAAAGGCCAAAAAGTTGTAGACCTAATGAGCCGTGACGTTGTGGCAATCGACGCAAACGACAAGCTAGTGGACGTTGCTGAGTTCCTATGCATCGACAAAGAGCAACTGTACCCGACGACAAGCATGGGCTTCGCTACTCGCCTGACATCTCTTTCTCTAGAAGAGCGTGCAAAAGCGATGAAAGTAAGCCAACCACATATGCTTCCAGTGTTAGAAAACGGCGTAATGGTAGGTGTGTTGACTCGCATTGAAGTGATGCAAGCACTACGTCCAATCTACGGTGACCGACTAAACGTGGTTCCACAAGCTGAACTAGAAACGGCTTAACTAATCTTAAGTTGAACTATTAGGGATTAGTAGTTCAATTAGATAACTCAGTCATGGCAACGTTGACTGGCTAGAGGTAAACGGTGGCTTTTAACGTACTAAACGGTTTGACACAAAACAGACCTAAACGCGTTGCCATTTATCTCAATAAAAAAGGCGCAAAGTGAAAACTTTGCGCCTTTCTCTATTTCTAACTGTTGCTTTCTAAGTATCTATTTAACTTTTGGTGTTACATAAGAGATTGATACTAGTTAGCGATCAACAATAGCTAGATTACTTCTTTACACCTTCAACGTGTAGATCCATATCTACATAGCTTGAAGCGCCCATTACTGGAATGTTGAAGTCAGCAAGTTCTAGACGAGTTGTACCAACGAAACCTGCACGCTCACCGCCCCATGGGTCTTGACCAGCACCGATGAATTCAGCTTCGATAACGATAGGCTTAGTTACACCGTGAAGTTTAAGGTCACCCATTACTTCAAGTTTGCCGTCGCCTTTATCAACAACTTTCGTGCTGTTGAATGTCGCATCAGAGAACTTACCAGCATCGATGAAATCGCCGCTACGGATATGCTTATCACGTTCTGCGTGGTTTGAATCAAGGCTTGTAGTATCAACCGTTACGTTTACTGTAGACGCTTCAACGTTGCTTTCATCAAATGAGAAGTCACCTGAGAATGTGTTAAAACGGCCTTGGATAAAGCTATAACCTAGGTGGCTAACTTTAAAGTTAACTGAAGCATGCGCACCTTTTGTATCAATCACGTAATCAGCGGCGTTCGCAGCGAAAGGCATTGCCATAGCAAATGCTAATCCTGTAGCGATAATTGACTTTTTCATTTTGAAGCTCCTATCATTTTTCGTAGCGTATCGTCTTTGTCGATAACGTGGTGTTTTATCGCCGCTAAGGCGTGCACTGATGCCATAATGATCAGTACCCATGCAGCATAGTAGTGAACCGTACCTGCGAGATCAGATTGGTTTGCAAACAGTTCGCCCATACTTGGTACAGTGAACCAATTGAATACCTCTATCCCGCGGCCATCTGATGTCGAAATCAAATAACCTGAAATAAACAAAACCGCTAAGTTGATGTACATGAAGCCGTGAGCGATCTTCGCTGCTGCAACTTCATAGCTTTTACCTTCCACTTTAGGTGACGCGGTAACTAGTTTCCAGACCAAGCGGATAACGGTAACGGCAGCCAAAAGAATGCCTACCGAGCGGTGATAGTCTGGCGCTGTTTTGTACCACTCGCTGTAGTATGAAAGATCAACCATCCACAGGCCTACACCAAATAAGCCAAATACCGCGAGAGCTGAAATCCAATGCATCGCTCTTGCTAAAGGGTTGTAATTTCTAACGTTGTTGTCCATGCATCTCTTCCGAATGTTAACGAGTAGTGTAGTTTCGAAAAGCGTACCCTACACCAAGTTTGTGTAACATATTATTTACCAAGCTTTACATTGGTAACATCATTTCAAATTAAACGAGTTATTCAAATTATTTGAACAAGTTTGGGCTAAACGTTAGATTTCAACGATTTGTTCGATCTCGTAAAGCTCATCTGAGATATCTAACATTTTACGTTCCATGACTTTTTGAGCGTCTTCTATCCCTTTGTTGTAGTAAACCGCCCCAAACTTTTTACTTATGAAATCGACCAAGAATTCCGTGTCGAACTGACCAAGCTCCACATCAAGTTCATCTTGCAGGTACTTTTGGAGCGTATGAGTAAGCTCAGACTTTTGTTTCGAATCTAATTGAATGGTCATGAATGTTTCCAAATAAAGAGTAAGTAGATCAATTGTGATTTGCTGACTAGACTATAGTCGAGGTAACTAGCTAGAATTCCTCATAATTTAGAATACAGACCTGTAGAGCGCCAGTGCTATCCATAAAATCACTCAGCAATGGTTAATTTTGATAGAGAGATCAAGAACTCGCACTTTGACGATAGGTAACGGAACCGCAATTACCGTACTATTGCCCATCAATAAGATAGTAGCTGTGTATAAGGGACTTCATTGTTATTAGATCTAGTGATTAAAAGCGTTAATCAATTTCAAGACGATTGCCTAAAGCTCTGTGAACGCCACTACCCTACGGTGCACAATCAAGGGATCAGTGAGCACCATATAGGAAAGGCATTTGCTCGCCGAATGGAGCACACCTTCGTTAGCTTTAATCATGCAAGCAACATCAGCCCACTTGAAATGCTTTCTTCTGGCGAAACGCCTCGACACTTCCGAATATCTTCCGAAATTGGTACCGTTTGGATGATCAGTCATCATATGGTGAGCGCCGGGAAAACCTGTCGTAGAAAGTTAATGTTGGACATCCATAATTGGCAACAAGAGTATGGATTTTCCATTCAACCCAATGACGTTTTGATCATTGTCTCCGACCATTGGATTAGCCGAAGTAAAAACAGTGGCGAATTATTGCATTGGTGGATGGGTGAACTCCCAGATGAGATCACGGAATATAGTCAACAAGGTATCACGCTAAGAGAGAGTGATTCTCAATTTGCTACTGACTTAAATAATAATTTTAAAATCAGCCCTTGCTTCATTAAATTTGGACACCCTTTAAAGCGGTCAGGAAATCAACAACTGGTTCGTAAATATCTGCAACTTTACGCAGTACTTCAATGGCAGTAAGAATACGGGTCAACTTTTTTAATCAGTCTTGAAAGTAAATAGTTAGACCTCCATCCCAACATTTTATAAAACCTAACTCAAGCCCTACCCAATAATCAATCAAAGTTTATCTTCGATAAAATAATAACTTATCAGCTCATCGTTCATATTTTGAGAAGTAGATATCATTTATATGCAAACAGAGTTGTTTGTTAATAATGTAACTTTGACATTCCCCCATAACCTGAGGCTTTATCCTTACTTTCACCTGGTGTATTGGCGTTGAAAGCTTATATTGATTGGTGTTGATATGAGATAGATTACTCAGAGATTAAATTCACAATAGTCATTATTAATGGTGAATGATAAGTAATTTTAATGACTAATATCAATTATCATGCTGTTTTTTCGTTAATTATATTTATTTAAATATTGACTCTACAAAAGAGTTTTTATTAATTGACAATTTACTTACACCTGTCAATATTGTGACAGCCGCGACATGTACGTCCGCCATTGAATAAGCCCTCTTTACTAGCGACTATGATTTTATCAGACAGAAGTGAATTTATTAGCTGTATATCCGTAGATGCTGATATGCAGTTTATTGCGAAATACCAAGACCTGACGCTTAGAAGCGTCTATCAACCTATATTCGACTCTTCTATGACTCAAATAGGTGTTGAGGCTTTGGTGCGCATTTCAAATAACAAAGGTGATATTGTTCGTCCTGATCACTTCTTCCATTCCGACGAAACCTCAAGCACAGACAAAATCAATGTAGAGAGGTTGAGTCGAGCGATTCATATCCGTAACTTCGCACAATCGACAATCCGTCATTTACATCTATTTTTGAACGTTCTTCCAAACGTTGGTGAGTTGTTTGCTGCAGAAAAGGTCAGCGATAGCTTGTTAGCTAAACGCCTTCACGAGCTTAATCTTTCATGCGAACAGATAGTGATGGAGTTGGTAGAGTTGAACGCAGAAAGTGAAGAGCGTTTGAAAGATGCCGCTCTTTCTCTTGCGGATAATGGCTTTCAAATAGCGGTCGATGATTTTGGAACACAAGCATCAACCGAACAACGCGTTCGTCACATTAACCCTCATATCATCAAGATAGACCGCTCGGTTATGTTGGACTTTGAACAAGGCGACACTCGAGAAATGGAGTTAGTACTTGATCTTGCAAACCAAATTGGCGCAAAGACAGTGATTGAAGGTATTGAAACCCAACAACAACTCGAAGCGATGCAGGGCTTAGGCTTCAATATGTATCAAGGCTACCACTTAGCCATGCCAAAGCCGATTGAGTTAGACATACGGCTAGCAATTTAGAATCGCCCTATTGTTCTTAAAGCCGCTTGCCCATTGAGTAGCGGATTTTTTAATGCTTGCCTATTCGTACCCTCTTACCGCTCTCACGTGTCAACACATTTCAGGACGGGACAACACGCATAAAAAACCCAGTCAAATTTGACTGGGCTGGCTTAAAAGAATCTGTTTTATATCATTCCCTAATAACCCGCAGTGGACGGTTTGATTCTATATAAAATAGCGAACATCACCGGTACTACTATTAGCGTTAGTACGGTAGCAAAACCTAAGCCTGCCATGATGGTAATCGCCATCGAGCCGAAAAATGCATCGAATACCAAAGGAATCATACCCAAGATAGTCGTTAATGCTGCCATAGATACCGGTCGTACACGACTAATCGCACTGTCGACAACCGCTAAATATGGGTCTTTACCTGTTGATAGCTCACTGTTGATCTGGTCAAGCAGTACAATGCCGTTCTTCAAAATCATGCCGCTTAGACTCAATAAGCCAAGGAACGCTGTGAAGCTGAATGGCATATTGGTACCTAACAGACCAATTGAAACACCAATGATAGAGAGTGGAACCGTAAACCAAATCACAAGCGGCTTACGAACCGAGTTAAACAGAAGCATCGTGATGATAAACATCAGCAAGTAACCCATTGGCAGTGAGCCAAACAGAGATTCCTGCGCATCTTTTGAGCTTTCGTACTCACCGCCCCAGCTAATGCTGTAGCCTTCTGGTAAATCTAATGCTTCTACCTTTGGTTTCACACGAGCAAACAGACTCGCTGGCGTTTCATCACCAAGAACATCGTGATCAGCCAATACCGTTAGCGTACGTTTTCTGTCACGACGCTGAATCAGTGGCTCAGACCATTGAAGCTCTACGCCATCAATCACTTGCTCAACTGGGATGTAAGTTTGTAGTGATGGACTCCAAATCTTCACATTGTTCAGTGATTCAAAGTCAAAACGCTCTTCTTCAGGCAGGCGTGCCACGATAGGTAACATATGCGTACCATCACGCAGTAAGCCGATGTTATAACCACCAAACGCCATCTGTAGTGTCTCAGACAGATCCGCCTTTGAAATGCCAAGGCGACGAGCCTTAGATTCGTTGAACAGTGGTACAAGTTCTTTAGTGCGTTCACGCCAGTCATGGCGCACATTTCGAGAGCCAGGATCGGCAAGTAAGATATCTTCGACTTCAACCGCAATATTACGCAGTACTTGTGGATCGGCGCCGATAATACGCGCTTCAATTTTTGAAGCTGGTGACGGGCCAAACTCAATCAACTTGAATTGGAACGTCGGTTGTTCAAATTCGTTTGCTAAGTCTTTGTCTAGCGCCGCTAGAGCCTTAAACATAGTGTCACGGTCAGTCGTTCTTACTTGCAACTGGGCGTAAGCTTCGTAGCTTTTCTCTGGTTGGTATGTCAGAGCGAAACGTTGCATGCCCTGCCCAACCGTTGTGGTTACAAACTCTACGTCGTCTTGTTGACGAATGTAGCTTTCAACCTTCTCAGTCTGCTTGATCGTTTCACGAACATCGGTGCCTTCTGGCATCCACATGTCTACGTAAAACATTGGGGTATTTGACGGCGGGAAGAACTGCTGCTTCACCATACCAAAACCGACGACAGAAACTGCTAATAGAGCGACCATACTAACTACAGTAAGCCATCTAAATCGAAGTGCTACTTTCAGACACGCACCGAATACCACAAACAGGATGCCTTTGTATGGGTCTTCGTTCTCATCAACCTTGTCTTCTTCTTTAAGCAACATCTCGGCAAGGAATGGCGTTAGTGTTAGTGCAGTTACCCAACTCAAAAACAGTGAGAAACACAGTACCCAAAACAGTGAACCCATGAATTCGCCTGTCGCATCCTTCGACAAACCAATCGGTGCAAACGCTGTGATAGCGATAATGGTCGCACCTAACAGTGGCCATTGTGTTTGCTTGACGATGTCTTTCGCTGCTTGAAGCTTGGTTTTGCCTTTCTTCAAGCCCACCAAAATACCTTCAACGACAACAATCGCATTATCCACCAGCATACCCAGCGCGATGATCAGTGCCCCCAGAGAGATGCGGTGCAGTTCAACATCGTTGTAATCCATCAGGATGAAGGTACCGAATACCGTCAATAGAAGAACCAAACCGATGATCAAACCACTGCGTAAGCCCATTGCGAACAACAATACAATGATAACGATGGCTACCGCTTCAACTAGGCTGATTAAGAAGTCAGCCACAGATTTGTCTACTTCTTGCGCTTGGTTGTAGAAGTAATTCAGTTCTACACCCGCTGGCTTAATGCTTTCTAGGCGATCCAGTTCCGCATCCAGTGCTTTACCAATCTCAACCACGTTTACACCAGAAGAGAACGCAATACCCAAGTTGATTGCTGGTTTACCGTTGTACGTTAATACATTACCCGGCTTTTCTTGAATGCCACGAGTTACTTCAGCGACATCTTTCAAGCGAATCAGGTTACCTGTATCGCGACCATGAATGATCAGGTTTTCTAGTTCTTCAACCGTGCTTAATGTGCCGTTTGGCTTAATCGTTAGGCTTTGACCATTCAGCATCACCTCGCCTGCCGATACCACACTGTTTTGTTGTGCTAGCAATGCTGTCACCGTCGACATATCTAGGTTCAATGCGGCTAAGCGTTCCAGTGACATCTCAACAAACAGTTGTTCTTGTTGGTCACCTGCAATGCTAACTTTACCGACACCGTCGACCAGTTCGATTTCACGCGTTAGGTAATCTGCGTACTGTTTGAGCTCAACGTAATCGTAACCATCACCGGTCAGCATGATCATCACACCAAACACATCACCAAAATCATCGATGATCTGAACGGAATTTACACCACTTGGCAGTGTTGGTTGTAGATCGTTGATCTTACGGCGCATTTCATCCCAGATCTGAGGCAGCTCGTCTGGACCGTAGTCCATCTTCATACTGACCATAATTTGGGACATACCGTTCGATGATGTCGAGGTAATCTTGTCGATGTACGGAAGCTGTCTTATCTCTTTTTCTAGTGGGTAAGTCAGCTCTTCTTCAACTTCCATTGACGTAGCGCCAGGGTAAGTTGAAATAATCATTGCATCTTTAATGGTAAAAGCTGGGTCTTCTAAACGGGATAGATTACCAAAAGACGTCACACCGCCAATGGCCAAAATGACTAGAAACAGCCAGCTGATTACTTTGTTCTTTATTGAATATTCTGCGATGTTCATTCTGCTTTTCCTGACAATTGGATTCCGTCACGGAGTTTTCTTAAATTCGAATTTACGAGTAGCTCACCTTGCTCAACACCATGAGCGATGAGTGCGCCTTGACCACTGATCTTGTCGACTTCTACTTCGCTTTTGAATGCTTGTCCGTCTTCCATTTTCCACACATAGAACTGATTCGCTTCAGAGCCCGCTTCTAGCGTTGTCATTGGTAATTGGTAGCCTTGAACATCGCTCAGGCCCGCTTTCGCCATATCTACATTGACCGTAACGCTCGTGCCTGGCAGGATTTCACTTTCAGGCTGCTGCATCTGCATCCAAAATTCGTAGGTACGGGATTGTGGGTGCAGTTCACTGGTGTGTTCTAGATACGTCAGTGGATATTGGCCTGTGTGACCGCCAAAGGTCGCCTCAGGACGATAGCTATTTGAACGCATGTCTGGGCTAATTGACGCCAAGATCGAATCTGATACTTGAATTCGCACATACACCTTGTCGTTCTGGTACACACTCAGTAGTGTTTCTCCAGGCGTCGTATTTTCGAATCGTTGCTTATCGACAGTTGAAACTGTTCCTGAGAACGGCGCTAAAAGTTCTGTGTAACTCAGCTTGCGTTTCGCCGCCGCCAAATTCGCCGATGCGAGCTTATAGTTAGCCGTCAGTTGGTCGTGTTCTGATTGCGATAACATTTCGCTGCCAAACATCTCCGTTCCACGGGCCAACTGTTTGCTTGCCAGTTTGAATTGAGATTGAGCATCAGTCAGATCTTGTACGTACGTTGCGTTATCTAAGGTGGCTAATAACTGCCCTTTTTCGACATTGTCGCCCGCTTCTACTAATACTTGTTGAATCTCGCCTGCTAGCTTAAATGCCAAGGGAGTCAATTCAGCTGGCATCACCTGTCCATTAAAACTTCTGAACTGATTAGTAAGCGGTGCGCCAACTTCAAAGGTAGAAACCAACAAAGGTGGTTGTTCACGGTGTACAGCTTCATTGTTACAGGCTTGAAGTAACAGAACCGACGCGACAACAACTGATAATTTTGAAAGGTTCATTAAATACCGCCCTCACGAAGCCAAGCTTTTACTTGTTGTCCGTCTGATAACACATCCACACCCGCTTCAACGATAAGGTCACCAGACGACAATCCGTCGATAACCTTGCCTTGCTCATCAAGAAGGACTTGTACTTTAGAAATCAGTTGAGAGTCAGGGTTATAACGCCATAGTTCACCATGGCCTACGTCTTTGTTTAACCAAGCTGAATCCACAATACCAATGCCGTAGTCAGATTTACTTTTCTGAACTTCAACTTGCGCTGTCATACCAGAAAGTAGATTGATGCCTTCTGGCTTTTCGATAGACACAACCGCTTGGTAGCTGTTGGTATCTTCATCTGGTTGCGTTGAGATTTCTTTAAAGCGAGTCGGGATACGAATGCCGCGGTGGCTGTCCATCACAACCCACATGTTTGAGCTCGTTAGGTCTTGAATAGAACGGTCTTCAAGCTTTGATACTGGAATTAAAAACGTCACATCCATTTCACTGTGATTCAAAATATTCAGTACAGGCTGCTTTTCTGCGATCAATTGATATTGCTTTCCAAACACCATCGATACCACGCCATCGAATGGAGCAACTAAGGTAGTGTAGCCAAGGTTTGTTTTTGCTTGGTCCAACTCAACTTCAGCGGCAGTAAAGGTGTTTACGGCTTGGTCGTAGTAATCGGTACTGACCAGTTTTTTCGCATACAACTCAGAAGCTTGTTTGTATTGGCTGTTCGCCAGATCAAATTTAGCTTGGGCTGCGTCAACGGCAATACGGTAATCCGTCGCGTCTAATACGGCTAACACCTGACCTTTCTTCACTTCTTGTCCCATACGAACATCGAAGGTTTCTATATCTCCACCCACTTGGAAAGAAAGTGCCGCACGGTCGGTTGCATCAACCTTTGCAATGAAGCTATCGAGATCAATATCAGTCTGTTGTGGGATTTCGAACAGCTTGACTGGCTTGATTACCTGCACATTTTCCTCTGACTGAACTTTGTCACATCCAGTTAGAGAGCCTGCGAGCAATAGTGCTGCAATAACAGCTCCCATGCGCTTGCTCGATATGGCATTGATAGACAAATTGAACTGCATGATGTCTCTCCATTTAATTATTATGATTTATTACACAGGTGGGCAGTATATTCAAAATTCCGTAATCCACAAGCTTTACTTTCCACCTGTGCAGTATTTTTTATTTGAGTAAAAACAGTGTAGAATGTGGTAATCAGGTAAATGTGTGAAATGAAGATGACTGAAAAGAAACAAGGCAGAAGAAGCGCAAAAGACGCTGAAGAGACGAGATTTTTGATCATGGGTGTTGCTGCGGATATGTTCTGTGAGCATGGTTATGATAGCGTTTCGCTTCGTAACATCAGTGAGAAAGCAGGTGTATCGCATAGCCTTATTCGCCACCACTTTGGCAGCAAAGAAAAAATCTGGCATGCGATAAGCGATTGTTTACACGCCTATTTTCAGTCTTATATTGCTAAGATAGTGGAAGAGTTACCAAAAGGAGTCGCACCAAACATTACTATCTATTTATTTAGTATGCGCCTTTTTAGCAACATGATTCACTCACGAAAACCGATGCAACTTATCACTGACTCTGTTCGCCAAAAAGACAACTTGGTCGATTACTTTATCGACAATGTTGGCGATGTCGAAAAAGAAATCAACATGTTAGCTGAACAATATAACGATGCGAATCCAGAGAACTTGATCAACATTTATGAGATTAAGTGGCAAATGATCATGTATGCGCACGGAGCGGTATGCCTCACTCCCTTTATGGAAAGCACTTGGAATGAAGGCGATATGGTCACCTCTCCTGAAGATGCTCTACTTAAGCATTGGCAGCTTTTCAACACGCAGATGGTCAGCAAGTTCAATATTGATGAAGAGTGGGTTCTAAACCCAACCTCGATTGAAGAGCTGATTTATGAAGTGCCATGTGAATGGAAGTGTAACCAGGAACATAAAGCTTAATCGGGTTCATAACCATTATGAGCTTATAAGATACAAAAACGCGCCGTTACAGAAGTCACTGTAACGGCGCATTTTTATATGTATAGATCTTTAAACTGGAGCTTTGTCCAGCTTGTTAACGACGTGCTTTACCGCGGTTTTGGTGAATCTTAAGCTTCGCTTTCATCTTACGTTTTTCTGATGAACGGCTCTTGCTGCGACCACCACGATCGGGCGCTAGATCTTTTTCAAGGCTTGGTTCAAAGCCCTCTAGCCACTCTTGAGGCAAGCGCGTATCAAGTAATCGCTCAATGTCACCCAATAGGTAAGCTTCATCCTGACTCATCAAAGAGATCGCTAAGCCGCTGTTACCCGCACGGCCAGTACGTCCGATGCGGTGAACATAATCTTCTGCTTTAAATGGCATGTCATAGTTCACAACTTGTTCTAGCTGCTGAATATCAATACCACGAGCTGCCACGTCGGTTGCGATCAACGCACGAACTTTGCCTGACTTGAAATCGTCTAGGGCTTTTTGACGCGCACCTTGGCTCTTATCGCCATTGATTGATGCCGCTTTAATGCCGTCTAACTTAAGCTCTTTAACGAGAGCATCAGTGCCCTGCTTAGTCTTTGTGAACACCAACACTTGTTGCCAGTTTTTTGAACCAATCAAATACGCTAATAGCTCACTTTTACGCGACTTATCTACCGGGTAAACCATCTGTGTTACGGTTTCAGCGGTGCTGTTTTTTGGCGTAACTTGGATTTCACTTGGCTTCTGCATCATACGGTGTGCAATCGCTTTGATTTTGTTATCAAACGTTGCAGAGAAGAACAGAGTTTGACGCACTTCGTTCATGCGAGAAAGAATACGCTTGATGTCAGGCATGAAGCCCATATCTAACATACGGTCAGCTTCATCCAGTACCAGTACTTCCGTTTGGCTCAACATGATGTTTCTAGTGAACATGTGATCAATAAGACGACCAGGCGTCGCGACAAGAATATCTGCGCCACCGCGTAAGTTATCAGTTTGCACCTTCATGCTAACGCCGCCGTAAGCCACCACGACTTTAATGTCGGTGCCCTTTGCGTAGCTAGTTAAGTTATCGAAAACCTGTTGTGCCAATTCACGAGTTGGCACTAATACAAGCGCACGAACGAGCTTAGGGTTAGGAATAACGTTGTCTTTTGTCTCGATTAATCTTTGAATAATCGGTAAACCAAACGCAGCCGTTTTACCTGTACCCGTTTGAGCACCAGCCAGTACATCTTTGCCTTCTAATACCAATGGAATTGCTTGTTCTTGAACACTGGTAGGAGCCGTAAAATTAAGCTCAGACAACGTGGCAAGAAGATGCTCAGATAATCCTAGTTGGTTAAAAGATTTTGTAGATTCAGACATAGTATGATGCTCAAAGATTAAATAGGCGCGGATTGTAGCAAACCTGCATTACGCTGTTTACCTTTCCTTTTGATTTTTCTTCATTTGAAGCGCATTAAACTGCTTAGCTTCCTCTAAAACGTTGGGATAAAGCTCATTAAAGTGACACTGCAACGTATCATAGTGACGTTCGAGGTCATCGTAACATGCCTCGAGCATACCGAGCTTAGGCCTTCTCAACGCCATTCGCTGCAACACCACCTCTATAGATGACATGTCTTGATAGCTCTCTAACCATCTATGCTCAGCCATTTTCTGATGAACCATAACGAAATTTTCAGGCCAGTGTGGCTCTTGATGTTCAAAGATCTGCTCATGGCTATCTAAACAAAAACGCTCTAATGTCTGCTGTGAAAACTGATCCCAATGATTGGCTAAGCAGTGATCCCAAAATACATCGAGTGCGATAGGCGCAAAGCGTCGTGTTTGGTCTGAGAAAAGTGATTTTGCAGAACGAGATACATCATGACGATCAGTATAGCTATCAACAAATCGATGAAGCCTAATACCGTCAGAAAGGGAATCAGAATAGTGTTTATTAGGGTCGCCTTTAACAAAATCACCTAACAGGTTACCTGCTAAGTTGCTGTTACAGTGCTTGGCGATGTGAAGGTGTGCGAGAAAGTTCATTGAACCTCATTAAAGTATCGAGAACTAAGTAACATGGTAAACGTACTCGTTTATCTTCGCGAACTTTAATGAGGATAGTTTTGGTATGACGTGTGAGCGAATACGATTTGCTCAGTTTAGAATTGTTTGCTTTGAGAAGCTTTAGCTAAGAAAACTTTTAGCTTTAAAACGTTTCAGTTGAAACTGAATTAAAGATCTTAAAAGCTTAGTTCGAAGACTTGAAAAGCTCTTCTGCTAACTGTTTCACTGTCTGCTCATAGTCAGACAAATCAATGCCAATTTCCATAGCATCTAACAACTCTAGACTTTCGTCATTATAAGATTGGTCACTCATTGTGCCCCCTCTATTCCTTGATGTGGACATGATGTCCGATTAACTAGTGCACCATCTTGGACTTATATTATGTCACTTTGATGAACGCACTCTACTCTACCCATTCCATATTCATAGCTTAAAGCTACTCGCGATCATTAACGCTTTTTTGCGTTAAAGGGTATACGCGAACGACATATGTACTGCCACCTTACACCAAGTACAACAAATTACTCTATAAATTTTGAAACCGATCATGGTCAAACGTTTGCTTTGCTCATTTGAATGCTGACACGCCCCTTTGTGTAAATATTAATTTACAGTGGATGTTTTTAATTACAATAAGAATTGCATTTGGAATTAAACTCAATCAGAATACTTCAAAATCGAGATATTCTTTGGGTTTATGCGCTTAAGCTAGAAGAATTACAATGAAAACACACCCTAACGTAAAGAATTATATACAATGAATAAATCAAAGGTTTTTGGTAGTACTTTGATCATTGCAGGCACAACCATTGGTGCTGGCATGCTCGCTCTTCCACTTGCTTCTGCAAGTATTGGCTTTTCAACTTCACTTTTCTTGATGCTGGGTTTATGGGCGTTAATGGCTTTTACTGCGCTATTAATGGTAGAGCTTCACCAATTCGCAGAATCTGACGCTACCCTACACACGTTAGCTCATACCATTTTGGGGACAAAAGGAAAGTGGATTGCGAGCTTCGCGGTGATGTTTCTTTTCTACGCTCTGTGTGCGGCATACATAGCTGGCGGCGGTGCGCAATTTAACCAACGAATTTCGGATATCGCGGGTATCGAACTTAATGCTCAAATCACCACGCTTCTATTTACCCTATTAGTTGCCGGCGTTGTTACGATTGGTACACACAGTGTTGATAAAGTTAACCGCGTTTTGTTTGGCTTAAAGCTTATCGCGATGGTTTTGGTACTCAGCTTCCTAGCGCCAAACATTACCTCTCAATACTTAATGAGCATGCCTTTACAGCAAGGCCTTATTGTTGCGGCTATTCCGGTTGTGTTTACCTCTTTTGGTTTCCACGGCAGCATCCCATCAATTGTTCGATACCTAGATGGTGACGTTCGTTCTTTACGTAAGGTAATGATTATTGGCTCGGCACTGCCTCTGGTTATCTACGTTTTCTGGCAAAGTGTTACTTTGGGCGTGATTAGCCAAGAGCAGTTGTTGTCTGACACAAGCTTGGGCGCGCTATTAGTCTCGCTATCGCAAACGGTTCATCAATCCAACCTAAGCGTGATCGTCGGTGTGTTTGCAGACCTTGCACTGCTGACATCTTTTATTGGTGTGAGCTTGGGCTTATTTGAATTCATGGGCGACTCACTGAGCAAGAAACTAGGTAACGCAAAACGTGTTAAGACAGCTGCTATCACCTTCTTACCGCCACTGGGGTTTGCCTTATTTTACCCACAAGGCTTCATCATGGCTTTAGGCTACGCAGCCATTGCACTTTCAGTGCTCGCGATTCTGTTACCAACAGTGATGGTCTACAAGGTTCGTTACACTGATTTCTCTGTCAAACCACAATCTTCAGAAGCCAGTTACCAAGTGTTAGGCGGTAGCAAAGCGTTGTTTTTAGCAGGTAGCGTTGGCGTATTTATCATTGCGATTCAAGTTCTTATTTCAGTAGGGTTACTGCCTTCTTTAGGCTAATAAACCTATACAGAACTAATTTACTTGATTCAGATCTCATAAATGACATATCACTATCATTAATTTTCACAATTAGTCGATTTAAGTCACATTTTTATTGAGGTCGGTTATTTAGAGTCCACGGTAAAGGATTTACCGTGGAGTTTTTATGAAAGAAGTACAATTTCGAACGATAGACAAACTGTTTATTAAGATGTCGATCAACGACAAGTTTTGGGTCATTTTCTTAATCTTTTTTGCCGCTCTGGCAAGCCTAGCTGGACTGAACTACGTCAACAAAATGGAACACATTGACGTAACTGCAAAACAGCAGGTCGAGTATCAACTGCAAGGCATTTTATCAGCATCAGATTCCCCGGCATCTGTTCGCTCTGTTAGCCAGCAAACTCGCGCTCAACAAACCACTATTTCGAACAATGGTTCGGTGACTGCCACAGCACTCGCACAAGATGGCAACTACTACTCACTTACCGTTTCAACTAACGATATACAGAATCAAAAGCAGCAAGCACTGTACACTTTCTTACTGAGCTTTTTGTGGTGTGTGCCTTTTGGTCTTTTCTGTTACTGGGTAGCGACTTTCCTAGGCGGCGCACTTTGGGTTCTTTATTCAACGACTCAAAAGATTGGTGATGGTGACTTAACATCACGCCTTGGCTTCCACCCTGGCCGTGACGAGTTCGGCACGATTGGTTGTGCGCTTGACCGTTCAATGGACACGCTTAGCGAGTTAGTCAACAACGTAAACCACAGTGCAGCAACGCTAAGTGAAACGTCAGCTTCTTTCGAAACAGAGATGAAGCGCAGCGAAACACAAATCATGAGCCAAAATGCATCTCTAGACTCTGTAGCGACAGCAATGGATCAGATGACAGCTTCAGCAAATGAAGTCTCTAACATCTCTGCACGCTCAACGGAACAAACCGAGCAAGACGCGCAGCAAATCAACGATAGCCACGCGAAAGTTCAACAAGCGATCTCAGAAATCACCACCCTTTCTTCTTTGATTGAGCAAACCTCATCTTCTGTTACTAGCTTGAATGTGAATACGAGCCAAATTAACGAGGTCATCACGACGATCAATGCTATTTCAGAGCAAACTAACTTACTTGCTTTGAATGCCGCGATTGAAGCCGCTCGTGCGGGCGAACAAGGCCGAGGTTTCGCTGTTGTTGCTGATGAAGTAAGAACACTGGCAAGCCGCACTCAGTCGGCTACAGTAGAAATCCAAGCGATGATTGAACGCTTACAGCAAGAGAGCCAAAATATCGCGAAGATCACCGAACAGACGGTTGACCAAGCGCAAACCAGTAGCCAGTTGATTTCAAACATTGGTCACGACGTAAACTCTATTGCAGATTCAGCTCAAGCGCTAATGGACATGAGTATTCAAATTGCAACATCGGCAGACGAGCAAAGTAACGTTGCCAATACGATTGCAGCAGAACTTAACGATATTCGCAGCCAATCCGATGTGATTAAAGACGTGGCTCAGAATTCTTCAAATGGCGTATCTAGGCTAACAGAAGCGTCGGTTTCTCTGTCTCAGACGTTGGCACGATACCGCACTTAAGGCTCAACTGGCGAACTAGCGGCGTGAATTGAAAACAAACTAATGAGGACTCGTAATGGGTCCTTTTTTTTACTTTCGTTAATAACATTACAAAATCCATGGTCAATAACGATGACATTATCAATTACCATGAAGCAAGTCGCAAAGGAGAGATTAAGAAGTGTCAGAACTGTCTAATATTCGAGCTTAGGAGTAATCTAATTGAACGGGTCTTTTTTCGCTTACCCTCTTGCTGCAGGTGACACATAATGAATAAAACAGAAACACCAAACACCGACGACATTACATGCCCTTTATGCCAACACGACGAGTATCTGCTTTCAGAAAGTGGAGAGAAGTTTACTTGTGCATCTTGCGGTTTCCACACCAAACAATTTAGTAAGGTAGTCAGCCTTCAACTAAGCTCTACCCCACCAAAGCTGCAGAATTCGATATACCACCATTTGAGCAGTGCTTGCCATTAATCCAAACTGAAATTTCTTCTAAACTGTAGATATCCTGAGCCGCGAGTTCTGCTGAGTCGGCTTCGGGATCTACGATTGCTTCATCAATACTCGGGCGTAATCGAAACGATTGGATACCCGCGCGAACACCAGCCTCAATCCCTTTCAACGTATCATCCACGTAGATGCACTCATTCGGTAGAAAGCCCATGTTCATGGCTGTGTACATGATTAGATCAGGCTCTGGCTTCCAACTATTAGCATCAAAAGCTGAGAACACTTTGCCTTTGAAGTCGTCTAGCATGCCTGTCATCGCCAATGAAGATTCAACTCTAGATTTCGGTGCATTGGAAGCGATACAAAACTCGATGTCTTGTTGTTTGAGAAATTCAATAAGTTCGATAGCGCCATCCATCGGCTTTAAATGACGCTGGAACAGTGCTTCTAATTCAGTGCGATATAACGGTTCAAGTGTATCAATCGAGATAGATAGCCCATGACGTTCTTGTGTATCCATTAAGATGTCGGCTAGCTTCCCGCCTTGAAAGTGCGCATAGCAGTCGTTGACGTTTAGCTCCGCCCCAAAGCCAGTGAAAACGTTCACCAAAGCCTGGCAGCACAGCTTTTCACTATCGATAAGTGTTCCGTCACAATCGAAAATCACACATTTAGTCTGTTCTAACCGCATAGGTATCTCACTCAGATTGAATCCAAGTTTTATCCTATAGTGTTCTTTCAATGCGCGAGATGATTGAGGTAACAGTTTGCAGATACAGGCTTATTTCTCTTCGCGAAATATGGAGTTGATCACTTTATCGCTCGACATAAGCAACAGTTTTCATCAAATGACCCCAGATTCTACGAAATCAAAGACTGCGAGGTTTACATAAGTGACTCAATTTCAGGGGAAATATAAATCACTACTTCCTAGCCGGATCGTGGTGAATAGATAAAGAAGCCAAGACGTATAGGCCACTCAGATAAAGCAACGGTTAGCTAACAACCGACTCTTCTAAGACCTTAGCTTCAAACGAAGGTGAAGACGCATATTCTATAGTTCCAGTATCGGGATACGAATCTCGGATAGCGACAAACTCGGGTAAGTGTTTCAGTAGCAATATAGTCAGCTGAGGATCAAACTGGTAGCCACACTCTCGCTCGAACAAATCGACCACCATCTCTAACGGCCACGGTTCTTTGTAGCAACGTGCACTAAGCAGCGCATCAAACACATCGGCTACGGCAGTGATACGAGCAAACAGGTGTATTTCATCACCCACTTTTCCATTCGGGTATCCAGCACCATCCCAACGCTCGTGATGTTCGTTAGCAATGATTGCCGCGAGGTTGGTAATATCACCCGCTCCGCTCTTTAGTAAGTTATAGCCAGCCGTAGTATGAAGCTTCATCACCTCCCACTCTTGGTCGGTTAATTTCCCAGGTTTATCCAAGATTGATTCAGGGACTGAAATCTTACCCACATCGTGCATTGGGCTGATGATCTCAATCATCTCGACCTCGCGATGGCTCAAGCCACGATACTTAGCAAGCAATGCAGACAACTTGGCTACACGCTTAACGTGATTACCTGTTTCGCCAGAGCGGGTTTCAATCGCTTCACCGAGAACATGAATCATATCCTTTTGGATATTCAAGGTCTGTTTCTGAAGCTTTAAGATTCGTTTGTTCTTATTGGCCAACTCTTTCTTTTGGCGCAGAGTGACAAATTGCATCAAGATGATCAGGCTCAAACCCGCAATCACCATCGATAGCCCTAATAACAACTGGAAGTTTTTACGAATAAAGGATGAAGGCTCGTTAATGAATACCGCTTCGTCAGGTAACGCGTTTGCACTAATCCCGTATCGCTTCATTGCAGGGTAATTAAATACAAAACGCTTAGTGTCTCCGGGAGTTAACGGTGTCGTAAAACCCAGAGGAAGGTATTTATCTAATGCATCGACAGCCTCTTCACCCATGCTTTGTGAGTGATTAACGTAACCACCGAGTACATCACCCGAAATATAGAACTGCCACAAAGCAAACACCGGAGCGGCACTCGCTTTTGACAACGTATCCGCAATCTCTTGGTAAGTGTGATAAACCCCTTGCTTTAACTCGGTGTTGTAATGACTGAGTAATACCGCATCGTCCGCAGAGATCCCTTCCAAAAATTGGCTTGTATGTTCAAGCGACAAATCGCGAATTTCTATGAGGTTAATATTCGGAAATTCAGCCATCATTCTGTTCATTTCTTTATGAATCAGCTCAGACGTGACACTGTAATCATTTACAAAATAGAGATTCTTTAGATTAGGTCTTAATTTGGAGATCAGCTTAATATTAACGTCTATCTGATCGTTCTCATAAAGCACGGTTGCTCTGTCAGACACCGCGTACATGTCAGTGCTGAAATCATTGATGCCGGCTGCAACGACAGGTGTGGAGCGATCAATCAAATTAGGCAGAGATTCAAGAAAATTGGCCGCGTTATCGTCCGTCGCGATTACGCCATCAAACTTATAACCTGCATATTTCGAACGTAAGTAGTTCCCGAGAGAATCATAGTACTCTGAGCTGTGGACACGCTTTGAATCCAAATACTCTATTGAGAGTTTAACTTCGGTTTGAGACTGGCTGAACGCACTGTCTATCCCTTTTTGGAAGTCAGCAGTCCATTGGTAAGAAGGTTCGTATGAGTGTAAAACTAGGATGCGCTTTATATCCCAGTCGTTAGCAACGCTGAGTGAAGAATAAGCGCTAACACACAATACAGCGATTGATATCAATAGCTTGTACATACAATACCCTTTAAATAAGACGGGGTATTGTACTTAGATTAACGCTTTGTCAAAGAATCTTTAGTTCTCGATCCATACTTTATCGCAAGAAGCATGATCTTGTGCCCAAAAATCGTGTAACTGCTTAGCAAAGTTGTTGATACTTTGACCATTTTCAGCAACGACATCCGAGATCAATAGGGAACCATCCGCTTCTGTGACGATAGCGCTCGCCACAACTTCACCGTTTTGAGTACCAATATATAATACATGATCGTCAGAAAGCATAATTTGGCTCAAGAACTCAAGCATGTGTGCCCTTTCGATTTCATCTTGGTAAACGCTTGCTTGGTTGAGTGAAAATAGCACGGTCAATTTATGGAAATCGACTTTATGCAGTTCATCAATTTGGGAAGGAGTTTGATCTTGTGCTAGGAGTTGGTATGTCTTGGATGGAAGTTTGCTTTGATAAAGTTCACGGCCGAGGAGGCTCTCTTTTGCGGGGTAAGCAATATCGAGCTGACTAAATAGCCATTGGTTTTTCTTGTGTGCAATTTCAGGTATTTCGTTATTCATTCTTTTAGTACCTACGGTTAGTATCCCCAAATATCGCAGTTATTTGGAAGACATACGGTCGGCTGAGGTGCCGAGCTACAAGCAGAGAGCATACAGAGCATGACCAAGGCCAACAAGTACTTTAAATGCTTCATATTTTTCATTATCCAACAACATCCTTTAAGAACTTAACGAAAAGCTCTACACTCGTATCCAAGCTTTCAATATCCTTATAGTAAACAGAACTATATAAATAAAAAGGACTTCTTATGAAAAAAGCCTTAATAGCAGCAGGTATCGTGACAATGTTAGCTGGCTGTTCGGACAACGAGGTTGGCGACGTCTCACTGGGTTTCTTCACAATGAAGGATATCAAGATGTCTTCATTAGATGACGATAAGATCGCGGGTGTTACCTGTCATATCGCATCAATCGAAGCAAACCTTAGCCTTTCTGATCCAAGTGATAGCTCTATATCTTGTCGTCAAACAGGTGAAATTACACCAGAAATGATTGCTCAAATAGACAAGAGTAAGTCTGGCGAAGTGGTATTCAAGCAATCGAAAAGTATCTTCTTTAAAACAATGAAGGTTCGTCGTATCTACGATGCAGAGAATCAGTCGCTGCTTTACTTGTCTTACACCACCAAAGAAACAGAAGGTAGCTTCAAACACAGCCTTTCAACTGTTCCACTATGGGGTACAGAGGCTTACGTTGATCCAGCGACGTTAGTACAGCCAACCGAGTAGTTTCAAACATATAGTTAGTTGAATCACCTGTACAGACATTGTGCAGGTGATTCAAAATGCAATAAAAATGAAAGAAACAGAAACAAAATGTGATATCATGCGGCAAAATTTTTTCACTGTATTTTTCATATGAAGTTTCCTGGACAGCGTAAATCTAAGCACTACTTTCCAACTCACGCACGTGATCCGTTGGTCAACCAAATTCAACAAACGCCTAAGCTTCACCGCGCAACGATTGTGGGTGTTGGCCAAACGATTGTTGATATCGAAGCCCGTGTTGACAACGAGTTCCTAGAAAAATACGAGCTGAGTAAAGGTCACTCACTGGTATTGGAAGAAAGTAAAGCAGATGCGCTGTATGAAGAGTTAGTTGAGCGCGGTTTGATCACGCATCAATATCCTGGCGATACTATCGGCAACACACTGCACAACTATTCCGTACTTGCGGACAGCAAATCTGTCCTGCTTGGCGTAATGTCTAAGAAGATTGAAGTTGGCTCATTTGGTTATCGTTACCTTTGCCGCACTTCTTCTCGTATGAATCTAAACCACCTTCAAACTGTTGATGGTCCAATTGGTCGTTGTTACACGCTGATTTCTGAAGATGGCGAACGTACGTTTGCAATCAACGAAGGCCACATGAACCAACTTCTTCCAGAAAGCATTCCTGAAAAAGTCTTCGAGAAAGCTTCTGCATTGGTTGTGTCGTCATACCTAATGCGTGGCAAACCTGAAGACCCGATGCCAAAAGCGGTACAAAAAGCGATTGAATACGCGAAAGCGCACAATGTGCCTGTTGTACTAACACTTGGTACTAAGTATGTGATCGAAGGCAACGCTGAATGGTGGCAAGAATACCTGAAAGAAAACGTAACCATCGTCGCGATGAACGAAGATGAAGGTGAAGCGCTAACGGGTGAAAAAGATCCTCTATTGGCTGCTAACAAGGCACTTGAGTGGGTTGACCTAGTTCTATGTACTGCAGGCCCTATTGGTCTATACATGGCAGGTTACACTGACGAACCAGCGAAACGCGAAACCACACTGCCATTGTTACCGGGTAACATCCCTGAGTTCAATAAATACGAATTCAGCCGTGCGATGCGTAAGCAAGACTGTAAAGGCCCAGTAAAAGTGTACTCTCACATTGGCCCTTACCTAGGTGGCCCACTTGAGATTAAGAATACCAATGGCGCTGGCGATGGTGCACTTTCAGCACTACTTCACGACATGGCAGCAAATAGCTACCACCACGTGAATGTACCAAACTCAGAGAAACACGAGCACACTTGTCTAACTTACTCTTCACTGTCTCAAATTTGTAAGTACGCAAACCGTGTAAGCTACGAAGTGTTGACTCAGCACTCTCCTCGCCTTTCTCGTGCATTACCTGAACGCGAAGATAGCTTAGAAGAAACATACTGGGATCGTTAATCGACCATATTAGGCAGTTACCTCTTAAAGGTTAACGCCAAGTGAGATTACCCATTCCTTGAAGGGCTGCTATATGCAGCCCTTTTTGTATTCAACACCAATATAACGGCAGCTGAAGTTAATCATATCGAATATTTTGCTCGTTTAAGATTTGATCTCGCGCAATGACTCTTTAGATCTGTTATCTTTCAGCACATAATTCGTGTGGTTTGCCTTTACTTGGCAAATTTATACAGTACTATCGCCACGCAAACGTTTACGTACCACCTTTCGGTTCTGATATAAGGATCAAATATGCTGTCTGATATTGATATTTGTCGCTCTACTCCCCTTAAAAACATCAGTGAGGTTGCCAAGCAAGCTGGCCTGCACCACAACGAACATCAGCCATTAGGGCAATTCAAATCTAAAGTGTCTCTCACATCACTTGAACGCCTCGCCAACCAACAAGATGGTAAGTTAGTCGTAATCACGGCGATCACACCGACACCTCTTGGTGAAGGCAAAACCGTCACTACTATCGGATTAGCACAAGGCCTCGCAAAGATTAACCAATCTGCAATGGCCTGCATTCGTCAGCCTTCAATAGGCCCGGTATTTGGTGTAAAAGGCGGCGCAGCGGGCGGTGGTTACTCTCAAGTTGCCCCTATGGAACAATTAAACCTGCATCTCACGGGCGATATTCATGCTGTTACGGCCGCTCACAACCTCGCCTCCGCCGCCATTGATGCACGTTTGTATCATGAACAGCGTGAAGGGTTAGACGCCTTTGAAACGCGCTCAGGCTTAAAAGCACTGAATATCGACCCAAGTAGAATCGTTTGGCGACGTGTACTTGACCATAATGATCGCGCATTACGCATGATCACGGTTGGCAAGAACGAAGCAGACAAAACAATTAACGGCTTTGAGCGAGAAGATGGATTTGATATCTCAGCCGCTTCTGAACTAATGGCCATTCTTGCTCTAGCCAATGACCTTCAAGATTTGAGAAAGCGCATCGGACGAGTGGTACTTGCTTACAACAAACAAGGCTTGCCGCTAACCGCAGATGACTTCAACGTTGCAGGCGCAATGACCGTGACCATGAAGGATTCTATTGAACCAACATTGATGCAAACCCTTGAAGGCGTTCCTACCCTAATTCACGCCGGGCCTTTCGCGAACATCGCACATGGTAACTCTTCAATTATTGCCGATAAAATAGCGTTAAAGCTGAGTGACTTTGTGGTAACTGAAGGTGGTTTCGGCTCAGACATGGGCTTTGAGAAAGCGTGCAACATAAAAGCGAAAGCGTCGAACAAGAAGCCCGATTGCGCCGTAGTTGTCGCAACATTACGCGGATTAAAAGCCAACTCTGGTTTGTACGATTTGAGACCGGGCACTCCGTTACCTGATTCAATCTTTAATGATGACCAAGACGCGCTTGTTGCAGGGTTTGAGAACCTAAAATGGCACATCACTAACGTTAAGCAATACCAAGTGCCTACAGTTGTTGCGATTAACCGATTCCCACAAGACTCAGCTCAAGAGCTCGATGCTTTGAAACAGATGATCACCGACTTCGATCCAAGCGTTAGCGTTGAAGTAAGCGAAGCATTTGGTCAAGGTGGCGAAGGGGCGACTCAACTGGCTCACGCCGTGGTAAAAGCTTGCCAAAAACAGAGTGGATTTAAGCCTTTGTATCACTCAGAGCAAAGCCTAGAAGAAAAGCTGATGGCAGTCGCTGAAGTTGGCTATGGCGCAGCAAGTATTACGCTATCTCCACTGGCTAAAAAACAACTGGCCGAATTCAAACTGCATGGCTATAACGACCTATCGGTTTGTTTAGCAAAAACACCATTATCGATCTCGACAGAAGCACACGTAAAAGGTGCACCAATCCAATTTGACGTGCCCGTTAGAGAACTAAAATTGTGTGCTGGTGCTGGTTTTATTTACGCGTTGTGCGGCAATGTGATGACCATGCCAGGCTTGCCTGACAAACCGGCGTTCATGTCGTTAGATATTGATAGTAATGGAAATATCGTAGGCCTAAGCTAGCTGTCCTTAGTTAGATAAGCGGCAATTAATCGCGATTAATTTGGCTAATATTTCGGAACATCGTTATATATTGAGCAATCATTTACTAACGAAGTGATTGCTCAACAATCAAGCTTAACTGCAAAAAGTTGCACTTAAATCGTAGTTATATGCGAATATTGTCTTAACTTCTCGGTCAAGATCACATTAAAAACCCTATAAAATATATAGTATTGCGCTGATTCTTTGAGGACAGTGATGAATACAAGTATAAAAAAACTAGTCAGCCAATTTCTATGTACCATCTTTGCCCTAGGACTAGTCCCTGCCCTCTACATCAATTCTGAACTTGACAGAATTGATGCTCAGCACACTCTAAATATTAAGCAGTCTAGCCAAAATCAAATCGAATACAGCTTTCATGAACTCGCTGTTATTGTTGAGCAAATCTCTAACTCTGTTCCGTCAATCGCCGACTCTCAAACACTACTCCGAGCGATTCGAGAACCTTCTATTATCCATAAAGAAACCCTGCAAGATCTTTGGGTGATGTTAGCTCGTGGCCAAAAATACTATTCCCATCTTCGTTACCTCGATCTAGCTGGCAACGAAGTGTTTCGCGTTAATTATAAAGACAATCAAGCAATCGTGGTTCCAGATAGTGAACTGCAGAACAAGTCTTCGCGTGATTACTATGAGGTACTACAGCAATTAAAGATTGGTGAGATTAGCTCTCGCGGTATTGATCTTGAAGTCGAAAACGGAGAGATCGTTCGCCCTTTGATTCCAGCGCTACGCATTATGACGCCAGTCGCTGAAAACAACCGCATTATTGGTTACTTCATCGCAAACCTGAACATGCTTGAGATTTATAAGCGCCTTCACTATCAAATTGGTGCATCTTCTGCTGTTCCTATTATTCTCAACAAAACCGGACACATAATCATGGGGCCGGATCCTACGGAATCTTTCGGACATGTAATTGAATCACGTTCAGAGCAGACTTACGCAAAGTTATACCCTGAGCTTTGGACTGCGATTCAAGACAAGACATCTTCGAGCTATTTCGATGGTGAGAACTGGTATTTTCATTCCGACATCAGCCCTAAAATCAAACAGTTTGAAGGCCCTATTTACATGGTTCTTCACATTGAAAATCAGCAGTTCAGCAGTCAATACCGAGAAGAAAAACAAGCGATCGTCGTTCAGATCATCACCTTGTCTTTCTTGATTTCGATGATCTCCGCTGGCTTCGTATTGTGGAACAGCAACCACAAGAAGAACAGTATCGAGAGCCAACTTGCTAAGGCCGCAATGAATGGCATGTCTGCCTTGGTGATTACCGACAGAAACAACCGAATCATCAAAGTAAACCAAGAGTTCACCCGTGTGAGTGGCTACGAGTTAGAAGACGTAAAAGGCCGCCAACCGTCCATGTTTGCCTCTGGTCGCTACAACGAAGAGTTCTACATCAAGATGTGGAGCATCATCAAAGAGAAAGGCATGTGGGAAGGCGAAGTGGTTAATCGTCGTAAAGACGGGTCTTTGATCACGGAAATATTGCGAATCCAAACCATTAAAGACTCGAAAGACGTGATTCAGTTTTATGTCGCTTCATTTGTGGATATAAGTAAACACAAAGAGCTAGAAAACAAACTGAGAAACCTGAGTGAAAAAGATGCCTTAGCTGGGTGTTGGAACCGCCGTAAATTCGATCTTGAGCTGCGAGATGAGTGCTCTCGTGTTAATCGTTACCCTACTCGCGAACAGTCTTGTTTAGCGATTTTGGACATAGACCACTTCAAACGCATCAACGACAGATTTGGTCACGATTATGGAGATCGCGTCATTCAAACCGTTGCTCAAGTATTACAACGAGAGTGCCGAGAAACTGATTTTGTGGCTCGTATTGGTGGCGAAGAGTTTGGCGTTATTCTGCCTCATACCACAACAGAAGAAGCTGAGTATGTACTTAACAGATTGAGAATCGCAGTCAGTATTGAGCTCGATAACGTGGTGACGGTCAGTGGTGGAATTACCAACCTGACCAACGACCCTGCTCTTAGCTACAAGTGCGCCGATTTAGCACTTTATGAAGCCAAAGCAGCAGGTCGAAACAGTGTGTGCCTGTTCCTAGACAGCGAAATGAGCGAAATCGCCTAACAGAAAATCAGTATTGTTCCGCTAGGCTATTAGTTTGGCGGTTTAACAACCCAATCCTTGCAATCAGCTTGGTGCAGGATAGAACTCTAGTTTGTTCCCCTCTACCACTAGAATACAATCCATGTTCGCAGCATGAGCAGCCTGCTTACCTAGGTTCGTATCTTCAAACACAACACACTGCTTTGGCTGCAAACCCATACCAAAACACGCATCTAAGAAAGTATCCGGATTTGGTTTGTGATTCTTAACGTCTGTTGCTGTCACGAGAATATCGAGCTTACTCAAGATCTCTGTCTTATCCAGTAACTGTTCGGCACTTTTACGTTGACTGCCCGTTCCGACTGCAATCTTCTTGTTACCCAGATGCTCTAACAACAGAGAGTGAGTACAAGGGATAACGTCTCCTTTGTCTTCGATAGCCGCAAACGACGCCATTTTAAACGTAGAAACCGCTTGTGGGTCGAGCGATAAACCGTATTTGCTGTTCACCTCACCGGCTATCTTATAACTCGGCATGCCACCTAAGCTATGCAGCCAAGACGCTTCAAAATGAAAGCCAAACTCTTCAGCCGTTCGCTCCCACGCCTTTACATGTGCAGGCATTGTATCGATCAACGTACCGTCCATATCAAAGATTAATCCTTCATATGCCGTTAAATCTATTTTCATCACTACTACCACTCTTAAATAAAGTTACTGATACCATAACCAATATTCAGTATCATGGCGCCATATTACCGTTCAAAATGGATGTTTATGTTACAAATATCTAACTCTGTTTCGATTCAAGACTGGGAACTCCAGTTAACAGCGATCAGAGCACAAGGAGCCGGCGGTCAGAACGTCAATAAAGTATCGAGCGCGATACATTTACGTTTTGATATCAAGCACTCTACCCTACCTGACTTCTATAAAGAAAAGCTCCTCGCACACAAAGATAGCCGCATCACCAAAGACGGTGTGATTATCATTAAAGCGCAACAGTATAGAACTCAGGAACAAAACCGAGATGATGCTTTAGTGCGCTTGAAAGAATTGATCTTGGAAGCGACAAAGGTTCAAAAAGTAAGACGAGCAACTAAGCCGACGCGTGGCTCTCAGAAAAGACGTTTAGAAAGCAAAAAACAAAGAAGCACCACCAAACAGCTGCGTGGAAGAGTGAGCTGATGGCTTCATGCCCTCAGAGAACACATTACCCTAGAAGTATCTGTCAATTTGACTAACGAATCGATCTATTACGCTGTTTATTTGAAAGAAAGACTACTGCTTCTTTTTGACCGACAAAATCAGCTTGATCAACAACAGGCGCTCTTCGCTGGTCAGCAGACGACTGACCGCAGCTACATCTTCCGCTGTTACTTGTGATGCGCCAACAATATCAAGCACCACATCCAAATCCGTTACTTTTAAGGTTCTAGTGATTGAACGATACTGAGACATCTTGATGTCCGCCTCTCCGCGTTCAATCCTTTGATAGGTTTTTAAGCTCATTCCTGCACTCGAGGCTAACTTTTCTTGAGACAAGTTGGCTTGTTTCCTACGCTCAATCAGCGCCAATATTATGGGTTCTTGTGACATAAGCTCATCCTCAAAAGACAGTTATGTCCTAAATTCAGCAAGAAGCAGACCATATTGACTTGTGATGGTTTACATAAGCCATCAAAGGCATATTATTCGCTTGATAAAACCGTTACGTTTCATAAACCTTCACACTGATATCAGTTGTGAACGTACAGGCTAGGTAACTTGAGTATTCAAGTGTTGGGAAATAATAAAAATTGCAAATTGCGAATAAAAAAGACGTCATATTGGAAATTGCGAATCGTTATAAATTGGCATTTCCTTGCATTAAGCACGCATTAGAAACGGACAATGCCCGCTCCGAAATTATTGCAGTGCAACATAAGCTACTCACGTACAAAGAGGTGTTGCTGCACGGGAACATGTTGGAAGGTAAGGAATTAAAGCAAGCTTTTTCTGCATTGAACGAAAATGAAAAAGGTGTGGCTCAAGGTGGGATTAAAAGCATCAATGCTGCGATAAAAGAGATGGATGAGATTCTAGAAAGATACAGCCGTAAAGCGGTTATCGAGCTGAGTAACTAGTTCTACAAGCAACTAACCAACTGCACACCTGCAAAAGTAAAAAATAAAAAGTCGACGCTATCTTTAAATAAAGCGTCGACTTGTTCAAAACATTGAAGATCTAACGTTTAACTGCTTTTCTAACACCAGCAATCAACATCAGCATCCCTAGCAAACCAAATGAAATACCTCCGCCACTGCTACCAGAGCCAGTTGACGCACTTGTCCCAGCAACAGCAACTCGTTTTGCCTCTGTCGCGGTAAACTGGACAGTTTCCGTGCTATCATTTACCCCTTTAGTTACATCCGTAATCCAATCTTTATAATCATATACCTCTGTAAATACAGATGTTACGCCGATGTCATCACCGCAAGTAGTCGGCCCAAAACTCGTTATACCGACCTGTTCATATGTAGAGCCATTTTTCCAAAACACCGGACCACCAGAATCGCCTTGGCATGTACCCCCGTATAAGCCATTATTCGGTCCGTTACCGTTGAAACAAATTTGTTTATCAGTGACTAACGGACCGAAAACAGCTTTACAATTAAGAGTATCAACATATGTCAGGTCAACTTGTTGTAGCAATGTCGTACCATCAACATCAGTCTCGATGTCACCATGGCCAACTGCAACGAAATCATTCGCAGCATTAAGGTATGTCTCAAATTGAGGGATAACAGTTTCAGCTGAGGATTGAAGGTTAAGAGAAGCTTCTAACTTTAAAATCGCAATATCATTTCTTAATAGTTGATTGATACTGTTTGAATAATCCGTTCGATAATACACCTCAGATACTCGTACTTTCTGGATGCTACCGTTAGGGAATAGAGAAGTATCTTCCAATTGAGGAACAACTACCGTGAAAAGTTGAGCATTCTCATCACCATAAATACAGTGTGCAGCAGTCAGTACATGATAGTTATCTAAAATTGTCGCACCACAGTAAGGGCCTGTTGAGTAAACACCGTCATAATCAATACGATCAATGAACAAGCTTGCCATCGAAGGAAATTCCGTGACTGAAGCGTCGCTACCATTCACAATATAGGGTGTTACACCCAAATCAGGAGTACTTTCGTCCGTGTTTTCCGTTGCCATAACACTTGATGTGTAAATTAATGGCGCTAAAAGCCCTAAAACGGCTTTGCGAACCGGCCTCATTGTATGGTTTACGTTCATAGTTAACTCCTTGTAACCCCTACTACTTATTTACAAAAATGATGAATCGTCACCATAACACGTCACAATCGTGATTATAGTAAGTATTTGTAACGATATCGCCACATATCTCATTTTATAAACGAATTTTAAGTAACCGTTGTTAGTGGGTAACGTTAAAAGCAATACGTTACCAAAGACATACGCTACCAAAATCAAAAAAGCCTACCGTTAGGCTTCCCAATAAAGAGAAGCAAACAATAGGCTTTCATTTAGCTTAGTGGTTTCTCTTAAAAGAGATTAGCCACGATAGTAACGCTGAGGTACGAATGGCATTTTTTCTACTGTCATTGGTAGCTTCTTGCCACGAACTTCAGCGAATACTTCAGTGCCAATAACCGCTAGGTCAGTACGAACGTAAGCCATAGAAACAGGCTTGCCCGCGTTAGGACCCGCAGTACCACTTGTTACAACGCCAATCTTGTTGTCTTCAGCATCGAACAGCTCAGCGCCTTCACGTACTGGTGCTTTAGTCTGACCAACAAGACCAACACGCTTGCGTTGAACGTCTTTAGTCGCGATTTGCTCAAGGATGATATCAGCGCCAGGGAAACCGCCTGCACGTTCACCGTCAGTACGACGCACTTTTTGGATACCCCATAAAAGGCTAGCTTCTACCGGCGTTGTTGTTGTATCTAGATCGTGACCGTACAGACATAGACCACACTCAAGACGAAGTGAGTCACGAGCACCAAGGCCAATCCACTCTACTTCTGGTTCTGATGTTAGTTTACGAGCAAGTGCTTCAGCGTGATCGTTCGGTACTGAGATTTCGTAGCCATCTTCACCGGTATAACCACTGCGGCTTACGATGCACTCTACGCCGTCGATATCGACTTTTTGAACATCCATGAACAGCATGTCTGCAACGCTTGGTTGGAAACGAGCCAGAACTTCAGACGCTTTCGGACCTTGAAGTGCTAATAGAGCGCGGTCATCAATCACTTCGATTTTTACGTCTGCAGGAAGGTGAGCCGTTAGGTGGTCGATATCTTGTGTTTTACACGCCGCGTTCACAACAACAAATAGGTGATCGCCAAGGTTAGCAACCATAAGATCATCCATGATGCCGCCCTGTTCATTAGTAAAGAAGGCGTAGCGCTGCTTACCAGAAGGCAGGTCGATAATATCTACTGGAACCAGAGATTCTAAAACAGCGGCTGCATTTTCACCGTGTAGACGCAGTTGCCCCATGTGAGAAACATCAAAAAGACCAGCAGCGTCACGAGTGTGTAAGTGCTCTTTCTTTACACCTAGTGGATACTGAACTGGCATGTCGTAGCCAGCAAAAGGAACCATTTTTGCGCCGACTTCAACGTGAAGTGCATGCAGAGGTGTTTTTAGTAGGTCTTGATTAGCGTGTTCTTGAGTCATTTTATTCTCCATGAAGCGTTGCAGGCTTTCCAAATCGAATCTGCCGCTTATATCTCTATTTAGAGTCGCCTCTAACGATATGGGTTAACGTTAGAAACAGTAGATAGTAAAAAGTGATGTCTTCTATATAGGCTTTTATTACTAGCGATATAAAAAGAGGCTTCTGTATAAAAGCTATACGACTCACTTTCTAAGAATTCACTTCAGTAAACTTCAATCAACATGAGTAAACTGTGTTCACTATAGTAAACAAGCCTGAGTCAGTTTTACACCCTTAACAAGATTAAAACAGCTCAAAATGTGATATTTAACAATTTAAAAACAACTTTCAGTCGCATACAAAAACGCGATATTGATGCTTTTCACACCAACATCGCGTCTTTTGGCAAACGTTAGAAACAAAAGCAAACGTTTGCATTCACTATAAGAAATTCTAACTTTGTTAACTTATTTTGCAGTCACCCACAAAATCAGTGCATCTTCTGTACTAGTAGAAATCAACATATGCCCCATGTTGGCGTCGTAATACATGCTGTCACCTTCGCTCATGGGTACCGGCTCATAGAATTCTGAGTAGAACATCACATCACCAGAGATCACTATCAAGAACTCCTCACCATCGTGGCGAACCCAATCGTTATACTCTTCAAAGGTGCGTGCTCTCACTCGGCTCTTGAACGGCATCATCTTCTTATTCGAAAGTTCTGTCGCGAGCAGTTCATGCTCGTAAGTCGGAGTTGGGTGAGGTTTGCCCTGACCTGCTTTAGTTAAGTCACGACGTCCTGTGGCAACCTTTTTTCTTGGTGGCTCAAAGAGTTGTGGCATATCAATTTGCAAACCCATAGCCAATTTCTGCATCGCTTGGAACGTCGGTGAGATTTGTTCGTTCTCGATTTTACTCAGCGTAGAGCGCGCCAAACCAGTACGTTGGCTCGCCTCTTCTAACGTAATGCCCAGCTTGCTGCGGATATCTTTAATACGCTGGCCGAGCCTAAGTGGTTCGATATTCTGATCTAACGTCTCTTTCGCCAACGTTAAAGATGGGTACTCATCATAAATGTCTTCTGACATAGGTCCCTCATTCATTTCTTACTTCCTGTCTATTGATTTCATTGTTGCATGAAGCGCTTTGTTGATTAAAGAGCACACAGGGAAATAAAGCGTGCTCCCTGTAGCAAAACGAGAAAATCTGTTTCCTATTGGAAATTTTTGTTGAAAATTGATTTTATCGGAGCTATGTTATCGACTTGTTAGATGAAGAGATGCTACTTCAGCTTGCAGCAAGTGATAGATTTAACATTTGTAAGAGCTGTTTTTTACCCGAAATTTTTGGGAACCAATTCGTGCTGCATTGCCCCTACAACGATCGCTTAGACGCTGTAAGAGTATATTTATAACGCAATTCACGTTTAACTATACCTATATAGCGCAAACGATACCGATGCAGAAATCAACGTAAGACCTAATGGACTATAAAAACAATCACCATTAGCTTAATGAAAGGTCTCGACAATGAACGCTTACCAAAACCATAGCTTAGACAGTTTTTTCTCTACGAACCTATCTGCGACTGACGACGCAGTATTTGCTGGAATCCAAGCAGAGAACACTCGTCAAAACGAACAAATCGAACTTATTGCTTCTGAGAACATCGTTTCTAAAGCAGTAATGCAAGCTCAAGGCACTTGCCTAACCAACAAATACGCAGAAGGCTACCCAGGCCGTCGTTACTACGGTGGTTGTGAGCACGTAGATACAGTAGAAGCTATCGCAATCGAACGCGCTAAGCAGCTGTTCAAATGTGAATACGTAAACGTACAGCCTCACTCTGGCGCTCAAGCGAACGGCGCAGTTAAACTTGCCCTACTTCAACCTGGCGACACTATCCTAGGTATGTCTCTAGACGCTGGTGGTCACCTTACACACGGTGCGCGCCCTGCGCTTTCAGGCAAATGGTTCAACGCAGTTCAATACGGCGTAGACCGCGACACTCTTGAAATCGATTACGAAGCGGTACGCGCTCTCGCTATCGAATGCCAACCTAAAATGATTATTGCAGGTGGTAGTGCTATCCCACGCGTTATCGACTTCGCTAAATTCCGCGAAATCGCTGACGAAGTTGGCGCTATCCTAATGGTCGATATGGCACACATCGCGGGTCTTATCGCGACAGGTGCTCACCCTAGCCCACTACCACACGCACACGTTGTGACTACAACAACGCACAAAACACTTCGTGGCCCACGCGGCGGCATGATTCTGACTAACCACGAAGACATCAACAAAAAGATCAACTCTGCAGTGTTCCCTGGCCTTCAAGGTGGCCCATTAATGCACGTTATCGCGGCTAAAGCAGTGGCGTTTGGCGAGGCACTTGGCCCAGAATTTAATACTTATATTGATTCAGTGATCGACAACGCAAAAGTTCTTGCTGAAGTGTTGCAAACTCGCGGTTGTGACATTGTGACTGGCGGAACAGACACGCACCTAATGCTGGTTGACCTTCGTCCTAAGGGCTTGAAAGGTAACGTAACTGAAGAAGCATTAGAGCGTGCAGGGATCACATGTAACAAAAATGGCATACCATTCGACTCAGAGAAGCCTATGATTACTTCTGGCATTCGTTTAGGTACGCCAGCTGGAACCAGTCGTGGTTTTGGCACTGAAGAATTCAAACTTATCGGTGAATGGATCGGCGATGTTCTTGACGGCTTAGTTGAAAGCCCTGAAGGCAACGCTGAAGTTGAGCAACGTGTTCGCAAGCAAGTTAAAGAGCTTTGCAAACGCTTCCCTCTTTACCGTTAAACCGTTTTTAAGATTTAAATTAAAACCTCATAAATTTTTGGAGAATAAGCAATGGACAATACACTAAAGTTTGCAGACAGCCACGAGTGGGTAAAAGACAACGGTGACGGTACTGTGACTATTGGTATTTCTGAGCACGCTCAAGAGATGCTAGGTGACGTTGTGTTTGTTGACCTGCCTGACACTGATGACGAAATTGAAGCTGGCGAAAGCTTCTCTCTAGTTGAATCAGTGAAAGCTGCTTCTGATATCTACGCACCAATCTCTGGCGAAATCGTAGAAATCAACGAAGAATTAGAAGATAGCCCAGAGCTAATCAACGAAGAACCTTATGAAGGTGGTTGGATTGTTAAAGTGAAGATGTCTGATGCGTCTGAACTAAACAACCTTAAAGATGCGGAAGAATACCTAAGCTCTATCGAAGAAGACTAATAGGTAACCTCATTACGATAAAGCTGCTCTTTTGGAGCAGCTTAATTTTAGGGGCTAGCTCACGGCTCCAGAGAGAAAGTAGAACATATCATGACTGAATTACTTCAAAGCCAATTACTGAAAGACTTGGGTACGCAAAACGAGTTTGTTGCTCGTCATAACGGCCCTAATAAAGCAGACCAGCAAAAAATGCTTGAAGCGATCAACGCGACTAGCTTAGAAGCACTGATCGACGAAACGGTTCCTGCACAAATCCGTCTTGAAAAACCAATGACACTTGCTGCGCCACTGAGCGAAATGGACATGCTGACCTCTCTTAAAGAGATCGCTAACCTAAACCAAGTGAAACGTACTTTCATTGGCCAAGGCTACTACAACACATTCACTCCAAACGTTATTCTACGTAACGTTTTAGAGAATCCAGGCTGGTACACAGCTTACACACCATACCAACCAGAGATTTCTCAAGGTCGTCTTGAAGCTCTACTGAATTACCAACAAATGGTAATGGACTTAACTGGTATGGAAATCGCGAACGCGTCTCTTCTTGATGAAGCGACAGCGGCTGGCGAAGCGATGACACTGTGTAAGCGTGCTGGTAAAAGCAAGAGCAAAGTATTCTTCGTTGCTGACGATGTTCACCCTCAAACACTAGAAGTTGTTAAAACTCGTGCTGAGTACATCGGTTTTGAAGTAATGGTTGGTGCTCTTGAAACACTTCCAGAGCAAGACGTATTTGGTGCGTTGGTTCAATACCCTGGTACAACAGGTGAAGTTCGCGACCTAACAGACATCATTGCGAAAGCTCAAGCAAACAAGACTCTTGTAACGGTTGCAACTGACCTACTTGCTTCTGCTCTACTTAAGCCAGCTGGCGAAATGGGCGCAGACGTAGTAATCGGTTCGGCTCAGCGTTTCGGTGTTCCTATGGGTTACGGCGGTCCACACGCTGCATTCATGGGTACTCGTGAAAAGCATAAGCGTACAATGCCAGGTCGTGTAATCGGTGTTTCAATCGATACTCACGGTAACCAAGCACTACGTATGGCAATGCAAACTCGTGAGCAACACATCCGCCGCGAGAAAGCGACATCGAACATCTGTACAGCTCAAGCACTTCTAGCAAATATGGCGTCTTTCTACGCGGTTTACCACGGTGCAGAAGGCCTTCGTACTATTGCTCGTCGTACACACCACATGACAGCTATCCTAGCGGCTGGCCTGACTAAAGCGGGTTACGAGCTAACGAACAACAGCTTCTTTGATACCATCACGCTGAACACAGAAGACAAGACAGATGCACTGTACGCAAAAGCGCAAGCAGCAGACATCAACCTTCGTCGACTTGTTGGTAAAATCGGTATCAGCTTAGATGAAACAACTACAGTCGACGACGTGAATGCCCTATTCGCTATCTTCGACGTAAAAGAAGACGTTCAAGCGCTATCTTCCGACATTGCATCAAACGAGTTTGCAGCAATTCCAGAAAACTGCCGTCGTGAATCAGAGTTCCTAACTCACCCAGTATTCAACACGCACCACAGCGAAACGCAAATGATGCGTTACCTAAAACAGCTTGAGAACAAAGACTTCTCACTAACGCACGGCATGATCCCACTGGGCAGCTGTACGATGAAGCTGAACGCTGCTGCTGAGATGATTCCAGTAACATGGCCTGAGTTTGGTTCAATTCACCCATTCGCACCTCTAGAGCAAGCGGCGGGTTACACAGCGCTAGCGAAAGATCTTAAAGAGAAGCTATGTGAAATCACTGGTTACGACGATTTCTCACTACAGCCTAACTCTGGTGCATCTGGCGAATACGCAGGTCTAATCGCGATTCAACGCTACCACGCAAGCCGCGGTGAAGCTCACCGTAACGTTTGTCTGATTCCAAGCTCTGCGCACGGTACTAACCCTGCAACAGCGTCTATGGTTTCTATGAAGGTAGTGGTTGTTAAGTGTGATGAAGATGGCAACATCGACATGACAGACCTAGCAGCGAAAATCGAGAAGCACAAAGAAAACCTATCAAGCATCATGATCACTTACCCTTCTACGCACGGCGTATACGAAGAGCAAGTGAAAGAAGTGTGTGAACAAGTACACGCAGCGGGCGGTCAGGTTTACCTAGACGGCGCGAACATGAACGCTCAAGTAGGCCTAACTTCACCTGGCTTCATCGGTTCAGACGTATCTCACTTGAACCTACACAAAACATTCTGTATCCCACACGGTGGTGGCGGTCCAGGTATGGGCCCTATCGGCGTTAAATCGCACCTAGCACCTTTCCTACCAGGTCACATCGAAAATGGTGTACAAGGTTCTGACTACGCAGTATCAGCTGCAGATCTAGGTAGTGCTTCAATTCTACCTATCTCTTGGGCTTACATCGCGATGATGGGCGAACCAGGCCTAACAGACGCAACGAAAGTAGCGATTCTGAACGCGAACTACGTGATGGAAAAACTACGTCCTCACTACCCTGTTCTTTACCGTGGTACTAACGGCCGCGTAGCGCACGAATGTATTATCGATATTCGCCCGCTAAAAGAAGACACAGGCATCAGCGAAGAAGATATTGCTAAGCGTCTAATGGACTTCGGTTTCCACGCGCCTACGATGTCTTTCCCAGTAGCTGGCACACTAATGGTAGAGCCAACTGAGTCAGAAGACTTAGAAGAGCTAGACCGTTTCTGTGAAGCGATGATCGCAATCCGTCACGAAATGGCAGCAGTGAAAGCGGGGGAATGGCCACTAGACAACAACCCTCTAGTGAACGCACCGCACACACAAGTTGACCTTTCTGGCGCAGAATGGGATCGCCCTTACTCTCGTGAACTTGGTTGTTTCCCATCGAAAGCAACGAAGAACTCGAAGTACTGGCCTACAGTTAACCGTGTAGACAACGTATACGGCGACCGTAACCTAATCTGTTCTTGCCCAAGCATCGACAACTACGAAGACTAATTTTTTGTAGAATCTGAATAGACAAAGGCGAACCGTTTGGTTCGCCTTTTTTGTTTTTTGATTCCAGATTATATGGCTAATTAAGCATTGACCTTACCGTAAGGGAAAGGTTTAAGGTTGATCTAAACCAACACTGAATTAGGAATTAATTATGGGATGTTGTAACAGAGCACCAAAAGGTGGAGCCCCTCTTGGCTTACTTCTAAAAGTCACGCTTGGGATTGGTCTTTTAGTGTTTCTACTGGCTCTGTGGCAGTAGAAATCTCTCTATACCCAATCAAACAGAATATGGTACATAGTGTTCAAATTAACTATGCGCGTCGCCGATCTGCTGGCTATCTCTCAAGCTCAATTTTATTTCGTATGTAAGTTGGGATAGCGAGCTTGTCGTCTAGACTGTCAAATTTTGACTCAGTATTAGCGCCAACAATCTCGTTTAGCTCATCAAAGCTAACCCCGATGACTCTCGATGCCGTCATAAGACCATTAATAAACGACTTCTTTTCACGCTTTTTCTGGACTTCACTCACTGGTATTTCGCAATAATCACAATACTCTTGAGCAAGTAATGCCAACAACTCAACTTTCGATTCCATATCTATACCTTTAATAGAAATATATTGACCTATTATCAGACAGTTAAAGAATAAATTCTAGGTAATAGATATAACAGTAATTTGTGATGCCCATTTGAAAATTTAATAGGTAAATGTCGAAATTCATCATCTAGTTTCATTTCCATTAAAATCATATGCTTATGGACATTAGACTAGTATCTTAACCATTAGAACCTATTCCTATCTCAGAGTTAGTTAAACTCTATAAATCCAATGCTTGACCCTATACGGTAAGGTGTTTATATTGTCGCCCGCCCAACGGGGCACATCCTAAAATGCACACCGGCCATCCTGCCATCATTCGTGTATTTATATTGGTGTTGTGAACTTCCATGCTAACGAAACTTCGTCCTTTTACTCGTGAATCGGGTGCGCTTATGCATCTTTCGATTCCAATCATTTTGACTCAAATAGCTACCCAAGCGATGGGATTTGTCGATACGACAATGGCTGGCCAAGTAAGCCCTGCCGATCTTGCCGCTATTGCTCTCGGCACTAGCCTTTGGATTCCTGTGTTGCTGCTACTGCGTGGCGTGATTATGGCGTTAACGCCTGTTGTCGCTTACCACCGTGGCGCACGTGACTTTCAAAGTATCTCTGTTGAATTCTTCCAGATGGTTTGGTTGGCATTAATCGCGAGTGTGCTGCTTATCGCTTACTTGGTGAGTGCGAAACCGATCCTAGAATGGATTGGTGTTGCCGCTGAAATCATCCCTATCGGCAGTGACTATGCGTTTGCCCTAGCCTTTGGTGTTCCGGGTATTGCCCTGTTCTACACCTTGAACGGCTTCTGTGAAGGTATGAACAACACCAAAGTGCCGATGATCATTTCGGTAATTGGTTTGCTGATTAACATTCCGGTCAACTACGTGCTTATCTACGGTAAGTTTGGTTTCCCTGAAATGGGTGCTGTTGGCTGTGGCTGGGCAACGAGCTTAGTGTATTGGCTAATGTCGGGAATGCTGTATTCCTACATTAAAGGCCATCATCATTACAAAACCATCATCAGCTTTGCAGACGCTAAGCCAAAAGCAAAAGAGATGCTTCATCTTTTAAGGTTAGGTTTACCTATCGGGATGAACATCGCGGTGTGTGGCAGTATCTTTGCGGTAATCGCTCTTATGATCGGCCGTATTGGTGCAGAGAACGTAGCAGCAGCACAAATTGCACTTAACATCTCGAGTCTGACTTACGTTATTCCAATGAGTATCTCGTTTGGCATTACGATTCGTGTTGGACACGCTTTGGGTGAAAAAGACGAACTCGGAGCGATTGAGCGCAGCAAAGTCGGTATCTTGGTTGCAGCGTTAATTTCATTGCTTTCGGTTGCGATGTTCTTGCTGTTCCCTGAGTGGATCATTAGGCTTTACACCACCGACCCTGCAATTAGCGCAACAGCAGCAGTATTGTTGACCTTTACTGCGATGTACCAGTTCAGCGATGCATTACAAACGTCTGCTAACGGTGCACTGCGTGGTTATAAAGATACCAAGATCCCGATGATCTTAGCTATCGCTTCATACTGGGGCTTAGCGTTACCACTGGGTATGGTGTTGGGCTTAACAGACCACATTGTTCCAGCAATGGGTGAAGAAGGCTTCTGGATTGGTATTCTGACGGGATTAAGCGTATCAGCTGCGTTGATGTTGCTTCGCTTGCGATACGTAATTAAGAAGCGTGACTTGCCACCAGCAAGTACTCCATTGTTAAACTAAGATAGACCTATAAGCTAATACAAAAAAGCGCGTTATTGCCATTTGGTAATAACGCGCATCTATAATCGTTGTACGACTATCACAACATTAGTTCACTGCTTTCACGTAAGGAAGCACTCGGAATCCATCACGTACTTTTTGGCTTGGAATGTAATGACGGAAAGCTAAGTTAAACACACCAGAATCGTTTTCTGTTTTGATGTTGTTTACTGCATCATCACCACAACCAAAGCTTACGGTGTAAGTGCCGTCTGCATTTTTCTCAGCCGTGTTTGAGCTTACGTTCGCCACTTCACCAAACATGAAACCTTGCTTGTTGTAGACCGTTACCGACCAAAACGCTTGGTTCTTAGGATCATCAAAGGTTGCCTGATGACAAGTGTCTGCTGGGAAGTTACCAGAGACTTCGTAAATATTGTCATCTAACTGCGCGCCACCCCAACCGATAGCCGCACCCACTGCGTACTTCTCTTTGGTAAACATCTCTTTTGAAGCATCTTCAGGGCTGGTAAACATACCAAACGTCGCCTGAGCACCATCGCGTTTCAGTAGTTTCGGCATTTCCATTTTAAGGTTTTTCTCTACCTCATCGAATGATTTCTCATCCACTTGCATTGCCATAAATTTGCCGTCTGCTTTTGCATCAATGCTCATCTGATCTTGGATTTTATGAACTTCATCTTTGGTGAACGTCGCATCGGTACGAACGATGACATACACGTGGTCACCACTATGTGTAGAAAGATCAAACGTACCAGAACCGTATTGCATTGGCTGAATGCGGTGGTCTTCTGTAATCACTTCCATCGACATGTATTTGCCTTCAGGAATCTCAGGCAACGTAATCGTCGCGCCTTGCGAAACGTTAATCACAGCCATTGAGTAGTAAGTGTCTCGGTTCATTCGAACCACAGGCTGTTTATCGGTTGGCGTTAGTTCGCGCTTGTGTAGGAATTTATTAACGCCAACAAGCTCTTGGTTTTTCAAATATTGGCGTGATGTTTCGTACACCGCGTAATTGTCGACGGTAGTCACTTCACCATCTGCATTGAAGAACTCTGTAAGAGTTGAAACTTCTTCAGCTGCGTAAGAAGAAAGAGAAACTGCGCTTAAACCTAAAACTACTAATGCTAATTTTTTCATTGTTGACCTCTAATAAAATCGATAACGCTAAATCAATACATAGTCCATTTGTTTTTGTTCGAACAGTTAGTTCGTTAACCGCTCAACTTGTGAACAATGTTATCAAGGCAGCATAAATTCACAAATGACATCGCCGTATAAGAGATATGCAGCGAAGTAATGTTACTTATCAACCTTTATTCTTGATTAAAATGCAAACAATACAGTAGCCTATTTATAGACCATGCAATTCAGTCTTTCCAAGGTGAGTCGTTAACAAAGATATGTTGATCGCGTATGTCGAAATTATTTTCGACTACCCTTAGCAAAGGTGATTTAAATAATTGCTTTAACTAACAATATTTATCTTTTCGCCATCTGGTGACCTGAATCTCACTTGATTAATTAGTCAATAGGTAAGCAAATGAACCCAACTTTAGACTCTATAAACCAACTAAAGCAGCAGATGGAATCCTCGGTAATTGGCCAACAACATATGGTTGACACATTACTGGTTGCACTACTTACAAATGGTAATGTTCTGCTAGAAGGATTACCCGGAACAGCAAAGACTCGTTCTATCAAATCATTGGCTTCTGCCCTACAAGTTGACCTTGGTCGTGTTCAATTCACTCCAGATCTGTTGCCTTCGGACGTAACAGGCACAGAGGTGTATCAAGATGTAGACGGCAAACCGATGCTTACCTTCCAACCGGGCCCAGTTTTCAACAATCTATTGCTGGCGGATGAGATCAACCGTTCCCCAGCAAAGGTACAAGCTGCATTGTTGGAAGCAATGGAAGAGCGTCAAATCACTGTAGCTGGCAAGACTTACAAACTGCCTGATCTATTCATGGTTTTAGCGACACAAAACCCGGTTGAACAAGAAGGTACTTATCCGCTGCCAGAAGCGCAAATGGACAGATTTATCATGAAAATAAATCTCGATTATCCAGATGCGGATGCCGAAGAGCAGATCATTAAGATGGTTCGCAGTGAGGAAAAACCAAGCACTGAGAAGCCCGCCCCCATTGATCCGCAGTGTATTTTTGATGCTCGTGATCAGCTACGCGACATTCATTGTAGCGACGCGGTTCTTAAATACATTGTCGCGATTGTGGTGGCAACAAGACAACCAGAGTTGTACCCAGAGTCACCCCTTTCACAATGGATTGGTGTTGGTTCAAGCCCGCGTGCAACCATCGCGTTAGACAAGTGTTCACGAGCGATGGCATGGCTAAACGGTAAGGACTTTGTCGACCCTGATGATGTTCGTAACGTGGTTCATGGGGTTCTGCGCCACCGCCTTATTCTATCGTACGATGCACTGGCTGAAGGCGTCAGTTCAGACAGAGTCATCGATGAGATTTTGTCTCAAGTTGCAGTAGCGTAACGCGAGAGGTCACCATGGAGACGAAACCAACACTTGATCCCGATATCTATACCAATCTAAAGGCATTGCGATTGTTGAAATACAAGGCGCATGGCTTTGACTTTCTACCTAATCAGCCAATCAACAGTGCGTTAACGGGTCGTCATGTATCTAAACTACGTGGACGTGGATTGAACTTTGAAGAGATGCGTCACTATCAGATTGGTGACGATATTCGCACCATGGATTGGAAAGTGACGAATAGAACGGGCAAGCCACACGTCAAAATATTCTCTGAAGAACGCGAGCGTAACGTTTATGTCATGGTCGATCAGCGCACCAGCATGTTCTTTGGCAGCACAGGTCGAATGAAATCTGTAGTTGCTGCAGAAATCGCAGCTTTGATTGCTTGGAAAGTCATAGACAGTACCGATCGTGTGGGCGCCATTATCTATAACGACAGTACTGCTCTGCCTATTTCACCACAACGCAGCGCAAATCATGTACTCAAAATACTCAATGAGATTGCGAGTAAGAATCAGCAGCTCAAAGCGGGAAAGGCTCAAGGCACACAATCCAATTCATTCGCTAAATTGTTCCATCAGGCGCAAAGGTTGGTTAAGCATGATGGGTTAGTGATCTTGATTACCGATGGTTACGGCTATAACGAGCGTAGCGAAGAACAAATCAAGGCTTTGTGTCAGCACAACGATGTAGTGTTGTGTCATGTTACCGACCCACTAGAGCATGATTTAGCCACGCTTAATAAGATGGTACTCAGCGACGGGCAATTGCAATTATCCGTATCAGGCCAAGAAGCACAGTTACGCGATGCATTTGCCAAAGACGTGGTTCAAGCCATAGATAATTTCACGGCAGTGGCGAAGAAATATCGAATCCCTGTATTGCCATTCAACACCGTCGATCCAACCGATGTTCAGCTTAGAAAAGCACTCGGCGCGAGTTAAATAACTGAGAATGCAGACTATGACGACTAACACTGGGCTTGAGCCTTTACAGCCAGAAAATGTGAATCCATTAATGGCCTCTTTGTCTGAGCCTTCTTTGCCAGAAAGTATCTCTTGGCTACCGAATGCTCCAGGCTGGTACTGGCTACTCTTGTTGCTGTTTTGCTTCGCTTTATATCGTGTCTATTTAGTTATTCAAAAGTACCTAGCAAACACATACCGACGCGCTGCCTTGGTAGAACTCGAGCAACTCTCTTTGGAGGCTCAGTCTGGTGACATTTCATCATTTCAAAAGCTACCACAACTGCTACGAAGAACCGCATTGTATGCCTTCCCTCGTATAGAGGTCGCCCCTTTAACCGGCACAGATTGGGAAAAATGGTTAGATGACCATTGCACCAAGCGTCAATTTTCAACCGAGTTCTCTACATCAGAACTCTCAGGCGTACTTGCTCAGCTCGCCTACTCTTCAGCAGCGACATTAACGGGAGAAAAACGAAACGCCATCATGGAGAACGTTGCACTTTGGATAAAACATCACGAGGTGTCACATGATTGAATTTGAATACCCGATAGCGTTTGCACTGCTCTGCTTACCCTTTACCGTGTATTGGTTATTGCCTGTTTACAAAGAGTCAAAAAGCGCGATTCAAGTGCCCTTTTTTGATCGCCTGATTGCCGTGTCTCCACAAGAGCCCTCTAAAACCGCGGTCAAGATGAGCCGTCGCAAAGTGCAATGGCTATTAGTCATTATCAGCTATCTCGCTTTAGTCGCCGCGATTGCTAAACCGATGTGGGTGGGCGAACCAATAGAACAAAAGAAATCCGCTCGTGAAATTATGGTCGCACTTGATCTGTCAGGTTCGATGTCAGAAGAGGATTTTGCCGATAAACAAGGTAACAAACACGACCGTTTAACGATTGCAAAGCAGGTATTACGTGAGTTCGCGGCCCAGCGAGAACATGACCGCTTAGGGTTAATCTTGTTTGCCGACTCCGCTTATGTTCAAGCGCCATTTACTGAGGATATTAACGTATGGCAATCGCTGCTCGAAGACGTTGAACTTGGCTACGCCGGATTTCAAACCGCTTTTGGCGATGCGATTGGCTTATCAATTGCCGTATTCGAACAAGAACAGAGCCGTCAGCGAGTGATGATTCTGCTAACCGATGGTGATGACACAAGCTCGAAACTGCCTCCTGTCAAAGCCGCGGAAATCGCCGCCAAATATGGCGTGAAGATTTACACCATTGCAATTGGTGACCCGAGTACCAAAGGTCGCTACAAGATGGATCTTCCAACATTGGAGAAGGTATCAGCAGCAACTGGCGGGCAGATGTTTCATGCCATGGACCGAAAGCAACTCGATCAAGCTTACGCAACGATAGATGAACTAGAACAGCAAGAGTTCGAGCTTTTATCTCACCGTCCTAAACACAGCTTGCACCACTATGCATTTGGCGTGTGTCTGGTGAGCAACCTACTTGCTGCCTTAATCGTGTTTGGTGCAAATCTGCGTCGTAAAAAAGAAATAAAGCGCGTTATTCGCCGTAGAGAGGAGCTAACAAATGACTGATTTCAATACATTGTTTGGTGGCGATATCACCCAGTTTCATTTCATGCGCCCATTATGGTTGTTTGCACTGGTCCCGTTCGTGTTGTTTTATCGTGCACTCGTTCAACAAGACGATTTGGTCGCGCAGTGGCAACCTGTGATGTCTAAAAACATGGTGGAACACCTGTCTCTCAACCAAAATCGAGTGCGTATGGTTTCTCCTAATCGATTGTTTTTGGTGTTTGCGGTTCTAGCCACGCTCATTATGGCGGGTCCAACGTGGCAACAACAACCTTCACCATTTTTTGAAGACAATTCCGAGCTGGTGATCGCCTTGGATGTCTCTGATTCAATGAATAAAACCGACATTCAGCCGTCACGATTAGAGCGTGCTAAACAGAAGATCAATCAGCTTGTTGAACTGCGCGGTGATGCAAAAACCGGGTTAGTGATATACGGCGGCAGTGCGCATGTCGCTATGCCTGTCACCAAAGATAAAGAGTTAACGCGATACTTTCTCGATGTATTGGATGGAAGCTTGTTGCCAGATAACGAGAGCAAACCGGCTTCGGTGTTAAAGCCAACGCTCGAGCTAATCTCACAAGCAAAAGCACCATCAACGGTTTTGATACTGACGGACAAGACCAATGACCAAGCGATAGAAGAATTCACTAAAGCGTTTGAACAACAGCAACACCAAGTGATCGTTTGGGCGATGGGCGAAACCCCACAAAGTGGCGGAAATGGCACGGCAGGTTTAACAGAAACTCAACTCGCTTCACTGTCACAACTGGCGCAAGCAGGTCATGGAAACATGGTTTCATTCACTCACGACGCTAGCGATGTAGAAGCGGTTTATCAAGGCATTCAAAACAACCTGTTTGCGGTCAGCGATAACGCCCTACCTTGGTTAGACGCGGGCTATTGGTTGCTGTTCTTGTTGCTGCCAATTCAATTGATGTGGTTTAGAAAAGGGTGGACGCTACAGTGGTAAATAATAAACAGGTAGTGAATCATAAGTTCGGTAATCTAACGAAGCCAACCTCTTCGACTCCGAACCAATCCAGTCGTTTAGCTTGGTTATCCAAACTTAAGCCAATGCACTTGTTGCTTGTGCTTATTGCAGGAAATCTGATTTGGGGAATAGCCGATAAGCACTCATTTTTTGATTTTTGGCTATCCAACGATCAACACGCTTATGTCGAGTTCAAACAAGGCAACTACGCGCAAAGTGCCGCTCTGTTCGATGATCCAACATGGAAAGCCTACAGTCGTTATTTATCTGGTGATTTCCTTGGCGCGATTGACCAATTAAGCACACAAGTAAGTAAACAAGGTGGCAAATCGGCAGCGCTGACTGATTTCGCTAAATTTATCGTCGCGAACAGCTACGCTCATACAGCCCAATTTGATAAAGCCACGGCGCTTTACAACAAACTATTGAACAACGAAAAGTATTTAGAACAAGCGACCAACAACCTAGCCGTTGTGGAAGCGGCGATAGAGAAGATCAAGAACACACCACCGACAAAACAAGATTCAGAAAAAGTCATTGATGATAGGAAATTGGTCGACGACGAACCAAAAGAAGGGAGTCAGAAGGAGCTGGTGATCTCTGACCAAGTCTGGCTAAAACAGGTCAGACAAAATCCATCTAAGTTTCTAAGACAAAAATTTCAGCAGGAATACAGCAATGAACAAAACTAAATCGACAATCCGAGCATTCGACCCTCTGAAACATTGGTTTGCTGTCTTATCCGCGATGATACTTTTAATTTCAATGCCTGCCAATGCTATTAACCTAGACCAGCTTGTCAGTGACGGTGAATTGAAGCTAAACGTTGAACTTAAAACTCAAGATGTCGCTGTGAAACAACAAGTCGCACTCGACGTTGAAGTATTGAGTACCCGCCCCTTTCAAGAAGAGTTGGCATTACCTTACTTAGATATGCCCAACACGGTCGTAAAGAAAGATGAGCAGAAAGTCGCTCGTTCAGCACGCACAATTGAAGGCATTAAGTGGTTTACACAAAAAGCACGCTACTACTTGTACCCTATGCAAGCTGGCGAGTTTACCGTCCCTGAATTGAACATTCCCGTTAGTGTAGAGCTTACCAGCGACAACGTTGTTGAAGGGGCAATTCAATCGCAACCCATTAACTTTACATCCAAAATGCCCGTAAGCAACATTGATACTGACGCGTTGGTTGTTAGCCCAAATGCTGAGCTTTCAATATCAACTGATCGTCCGTTAACCGACGAGTTCGAAGTTGGCCACGCTGTCACTGCAACGTATACATTGAGCGTGGCAAACTCACACATGATGCTGCTACCGGAGATCAACATCCCAGACATTTCCGGCGTTGAGTTGTATCGCAAACCAGCAGTCAAAGAAAACGTATTTAATCGCCTGAATAAAAGCAATACCGCGACACTCAAACAACAGGTAACGTTAATTCTTCAAGAACAAGGGAAAGTCGTCTTACCAAAACAGACCATGACATGGTGGAACACAAAGACCAATCAGCTGGAATCATTGACTGTTGAGCAGCAAACGCTTCAAGTCGGTGACGCAAAGTTATTAGACTCACTAAGCAACACTTTAGGATCGAGCGACGGGGCTCAAACCTTATCGAATTGGCTAAGCCAATATTGGTATTACTTGGTCATTACGGGAATATTCCTTGCTACAATTGATCGCCTAATCGGAAAGCATTTTATTGATTTAAAGCGTTATTTTGTCGCACGCCAGCAATTGAATACCAAAAAGTTGAGTATTCAATTTTTTCGACACGTTGAAGAAAAGCAATACAGCAAAGCGGTGCAAACTATCTATGAGATTACGGGGCGAAAAACCTTGTCGAAAGGCACGCTTCAACTGCCTCTAGATTCTGAATCAAACAACATTTGGAAGAAGCTATTGAAGCTTGGCTACGCAAAAAATACTGAAGGCTCAGTTTCTTCCTCCCTCTCAGTTTCACTAACAGAAGCCAAAACACTGTTAAAAGCCATCAATGACTCGCCCAAAACCCAAAGAACACCGTTTAGGTTTAATTGGAATCTGAACTAAGCGGTGAACTTAACTTAGGCTGCGGTGTTAGCAAAGACGTTGAGGTCAGCTTTCACAAACAACGTCTTCAATCACAGACACGACTAAGTTCTTAAACCATTGGTGTGCTGGGCTGGTAACGGTTCTCTTATGCTCAATCAAAAACAGTTCGAACATTAATTCGGGAACATTATCTAGAGAGAATATCGGCACTATTTTGTCGCCTATTCCCTCTAGTTCAGTCAATTTGTGAGTCGCAACCAAAATTGTATTCGAACTCTGCATCACTTCCACCAAAGTAAGAAGCTGCCCGCTTTTAAAGGCAATATCTCTCTGCATTCCATTCTTAACTAAGTAAGTGTCTACAGGGTGTTGCAGCCCATAATTCGAGCGAATATCGAGCGTGAGGTCAACAAAACGAGATTCGAGGCACTGCTCAAGCGTTACATTTTTCGCTTTCGCTAAAGGGTGATGTTCAGAAACATAAAATACCGGATAGATCTGCCCAAGACTCACGTATGGAAATTCGATTGGATTGCTAGGGGCTTCGATGTGAATAGTAAAATCTACATCTCGTGACAGCAGTTGACTGGTGGGCGTTTTCGCAATGGGATATTCGATAAGACTGGCGTTTGGAGCATCGTGCATGAAGCGTTCAGCAAGGGGAACAGAAAGCATCCGACTCATTAATGGCGGTACAGAGACAACAAAGGTTTGAACACATTCAGCAGGATCAAACGCAGATTTCGTTACTAGGCTTCGCATAGCCAATAGCAACTCTTCTAAAGGTGCTTGTAGCTCTAGCGCTTTTTGCGTGGGCACTAAGCCATTAGACTCTCGATAGAACAGTGGGTCATCAAACAACTCTCGCAAGCGACTTAAGGTACGACTCATCGCAGGCTGAGACAGATACAAGGTATTGGCAGCTCGCGTTACGTTCCTCTCTTTGATTAAAACACTTAACGACACCAATAAGTTTAGATCCAGCCGAGAAAGCTGTTGTTCGATAGTCATCATAAGACATGCATCTGAGTAATATCACTCGTTAAATAATTGCACCATTGTGACTAACAAACAAGTCTCTGTTTAAACGATGGCATTTATATCCAACTAAAAAGGCGAACCCATCGGTTCGCCTTTTTGTTTAAAGATTCGTATTTATCGATTGATCGCCAAATATGAGCCAGCAGCAATCATTATTCCACCAGCACTTTGGTTTAACCTTTTATGTGCGCGTGGCGTTTTTAACAAACCTGCCATTCTGCCCGCGCCCACAGCGATAAGCATTAAGCCTGACATCAGAGCAACAGATGCTAAAGCAGAAACTAATACGATATCTTGTGAGCGCAGAACAGTCAGATCAATAAAAGTCGGCAAGAACGAAATATAAAACAGAATCACTTTAGGGTTCGATGCTGAAATCAAAAAGCCTTGCGCGAAACTCGCGAGTTCAGATTTCTGACTCTGTTTGGCCGCAAGTTCCGCAGAGCCTTGCACTTCAGGCAGGCTCTTAAACATCTTGTAGCCCAAGTAAATCAAATAAGCTGCACCAACATAGCGAATCACCTCAAACGCAATCGACCAATTCTCGGCAATCGTTGCTAGACCGAAACAGGCAAGCGCAAGGTAAATAAGATCACTGCATATCATACCTAACGAAAGCGTGACGCACTTTCGCCATCCTTGAACCATAGCACGAGCTAAAATGGCAAAGACGCCAGGCCCCGGAGTAATACCAAATACAAACATGGCAATAAAGAATGTAATCGCACTTTCTAATGACATTGGACTGTCCTTTTCTATAACCCAACATAATTGATCATGAACGTATCATGGAGCTTCGATTCTGGTAAAGAACGTTTTTTACTAAATACGATTTACACAACTCATGTATTGAATAAGTGTCGCACGTAATTTACCCACCAGACTTAATTAAACCTAAACCTAAGTACTTTTCGTTAGGGCATAAAAAAGGCGAACCTATTGGCTCGCCTTAATCATTTTGTTCGCCAGAATCGTTTAGTCGTTACGAATGGGTGATAACAACTCGGGGTTAACCACCAAGTTTCTCACACCGTGGGCGTGATCTTCGTTAAAGTCATTGCCTTCACACCAGCTACCTACTGTCGCGATATTTACTTTCGCGACTTGTGGTCTAACGCTCCATGTTACTTGGAAAGGTGAACCTTGCTCATTATAACCAGGACCCGTTGTAGAGCCTGCGTATTGGATCGCTGAGCCCGTATCTTGTGGGATGTTTGGTGCTTGGTGTAAGCCGTTCACTTTTGAATGTTTAGCGAGCGCTTCAAAGTCGGGTGCTTTGTCGTCATTCACTAATACGTAAACTTGGGTTTCTACACGCAGTTGCGGGTTGGTAATCGCATCGTTAAAACAAGCACCCAGTGTTTCACCCGGTTCAACTTGCGCCGTTGAATAAACATAGTGAACTTCAATGGTGTCACCCGAATGCAAAGAACCATGCTCGCTCGGACAAACCTTGCCCTCAAATGGTTTCAGCTCAGCAGAACTCAGCTTGCCTGTGTATTTAAAGCCACTCTGGAATCCCTTACCATCACCGTTACCAGCGTATTGAGTAAACTCTCCACCTTTATGCTCAGCATTTTTATGGAAGTGAATATTACATAAGTTCATCGCTGTTGAATCAGGGGCATCCGAGAACAGCCTAGTATTTTTACCTTCTAATGAACCCAAATCTCGTGGAGCTTGCGGTCCAAAACCTTGCCCTTGGGTATTTTCAGAAAGCTTCGCTCTTTGTTCTGCGATAACTCCATCTGATACAGACTCATGGTTCGCATCTGATGCATTTGTATGAGCTGACAATATCACCATCGCGACACTTAAAAACACACTCTTATTCTTCATTTTTCTTCCCTAGAATATTGATAACTAAACCTACTTAACAGCAAACATCTTACTATGCTCGTAAGTGAATATAAGAGTTGTCTTTGTAAGATTAGATTTCATTGCTTACTTTGGGATGAGTATTAGAACCCTTGATGCATATAACAAGTCAAACAGGGTAAATTCGGCGACTCCCTTCCAGAACTAATAATTCCTATTTTCGTTAACCGTCGCCTGACTCAGCGCTCAGATAAGTGAACACGATTCTTAGGAAGAATGGTGGCCAGATTTAGAAGACCAAAAAAGGCGAACCATCTGGCTCGCCTTCACGTTTCATTCTATCTATTAGGTTGTCGTTCTAGGTTAACGAATTAACCGTTACCGGTGGCAAATATCCCAAACGTCATGACGTTCAATGCATCTGTCACGCCCTCTAGTGATTTAATCACCGTCTTAGTCGGTTTATTATGACGAATAAAATAGCTTCCGATGCCTTTTTCACCGCCACTCTTAGCATCGCTTTCAGTTGTTTCTGTCGCTTCTATTTGAGAAGGCTCCACTGATTCTGGCTCTGCATTGGCGTGAGCTATCGTGTCTTTATTTGAATCAAGGTTAGTGAGTGGTTGATGATTAACGATTGAATCATGGGAAGAATCAACGCTGGTCTCAGCGTTTGTATCCTTTGAAGTCTCGAGATTACTCTCTCCCTCTATACTTTTCGACATAGCGTCTTCGTTGCTCAATGTCTCGTCGTCTAGCTGACGATTACTCGTTGAAGAACAGGCTGTTAAGAAGAACAGGCTAACGATGAATATGAGTAAGTTTCTCATCATAATGATAAAGCACGAATTAATAAAACATTGTTCGATTGTATTTTATTTGGCTGACGACATCCAGTGATAAGCGGAGTAAACACGAACAGTCACGGTCTTGAAGAGTAAACAAAAGCGTACGGGTTTAGTGCTTAAGAATAATAATTCGAGAGCTCAATTAGGTTGCCCGCCGCTTATCATCTGAAAGGTGGTGTCAGTTAGGCTTGGGGATTCACACGCTATAAGCTTAATCTTTACTGGAACACAGTTCAGAGATTCGGTCACACATGGCTTGGTTGACTGCGAAGTGGGTGTTGAGGAATGCTAGTTGGGCAAGTGCCGATTCAGCGGTGCGCTCGTAGCCTTGGGTAAAGGTTGGTAGCAATTGGGCAAACTTAGGGAAGCGTGCTTCTAGCCTTCTATCCGACATAAATTCATCAACGAATTCAGGCTCAGACTGTTCAGTTTGATCCACAAGATCGATCAAACGATCGAGTGCGTAAGATTGAACGAACCGACTGCCCGACAGCTTTTCGCCTCGGTTATAACGAGACATACCCACATAAAGATTGGTTAGAGCCTCACCAATGATCCAATCTTGGGAATTAGTGTCTGTCTCCCCTTTTATTGGTGAAACACAACACTGTGTATCAAATTCATGTTGCTGCCAAACAATACGCCCTTCAGCAAACGGAATGTGCGCTAACTCGTGGGGTTCAAACACTGCAAACTCACAAAAGATTCCGTCAGCGTACAGAACTTTATAGCCATCGACGGTATTTCTCACTGCGTAGTCGATTGAGTGAATATCAGATAGCCAATGCAAACTGTCTAAGAAATACTGCTTGTGCCCTGTTTGCACTATTGCGAAAAAATCGACATCTGAATACTGATCAAGTCGTTCTGTTTCAATACCTACTGAGCCCAATCCCAGCAAAGCATGAGCCTTACCCGATGCTTCCAAAGACTCCCCAATCGCATCTAAACGCTGGAGTAATTTTTCTGGTGTGTTTATGTGTCTTGTCTGTATCACTTTGTCCGTCTGCATTGCTCAACCCCTATCAAGTTGAATGCCACTCAACCTAACTGATAGTTAGAACATCTAAGAAGCTTAATTTATAAAATGTGTGTTTTGGATAACGATCTGCGCAAGTTATTGTTTGAATTAAGGTGGGATTTAGAGGTGAGAAAGAGTGTGTACAAGCTATAAACAACACTCTTCTATCATGACTTATCTTTTTAGCAGCTCATATTTGCATCAACGTTGACGCCATGCTCACGAAGTTTGCTTTTCTTCCAAGCTCTCGCGTCTGCCGACATGTGAACAGAGACCGTAAAACCCAATTTTGCACTCATGATACCGATCGACATACCTAGATTACCCGTTGAACCTACCGCAATGCTGTATTGTTGGAAGAAGTTACGAAACTCAGGTTCGAGCAGCTTGCTGTAGTCATCGCTCTCACACAGTAACCCCGCTTCAATCGCAAGCTTGTCGGCATGTGTTAGTACTTCATAAATACCACCACGCGCTTTGATTGAACCTGAAATCGGCAAATGGCTGTCTTTCTTCATCATCAAACGCCCTTTTATTGGCTGCTGATAATGTGCTCCCAATGCTGATTTCATAGATGGAATGTCAACAAGCTCAGACTCGATGATGCCATTGGTCGCTTGAGTTTCAGGAAACGCCTTGGCTAGATAAGGAGCAAACCTTTGCAGCCTCATGCTCGCATCGTGAATATCTTGTTCGCCTAAACCCACATAAAGCAAACCGCGCTCCAGAGTCGTCACATTTGGGTTAAACCAAACCACTTCTTCCAATGCAATCAATTGTTGAAGCAGTGGGAAGTCCGAGATGAGCTTGTCGATATTTAATACAGTCATGGGTGACTTTTCTGGCTAAGCGCGTACTGCGCAGGTTCAATCATTAGTAAACCTATTTAAACGGTATTTGTGTAATCATTCAATGATCTGTAGGCTAGCCTGTCTTCTCATAAGCAAACAGTAGAACAACCTATGAGCGCCTCTCTTCGTAATAGCATTTTCGTGATGTTAGGGATTCTATTCCTAGCACTTAACCTTCGTGGGCCTTTTACGAGCTTGGCTCCTGTGCTTTCTCAGGTTATGGAAGGCCTCAACCTTACGTCATCGGCTGCAGGCTTCTTAACAGCTTTGCCACTGTTAACTTTTGCCTTATTCTCACCATTAGTCACCAAGATATCCCAACGAATTGGTCTAGAGCCTAGCCTGTTATTAGGCTTAGTTCTGATCACTACGGGTATTACACTGCGCTCTGCTGGGTTAACCCCAACCTTGTATATCGGCACGGTGATGATCGGGCTTGGTATCGCGATTGGTAATGTGTTGTTGCCTGTAGTAGTGAAAGTTAGCTTCCCGACACGCATCGCTACTGTGACTTCTCTGTACATCTTTACGATGGGCATCGGGTCGACGTTAGGCTCAAGTTTGATGGTGCCGTTTTCAAATCTAACCTTATTTACGATCACGGGTTGGCAATTAGCACTGTTAATGAACCTAATATTCCCAATATTAGCTTTGATGATCTGGTTGCCTAAAATCAGAAAACGCTCACCTTCAGCCAACAATAACAAGCAACAAGACAAACCTCTGCCGATGAAACAGATGATTAAAAGCGGCGTAGCGTGGCAAGTAACGTTAGCGCTTGGGCTTAACTCATTTACCTTCTACTCTTTGGCTGGCTGGTTGCCACAGATATTGAACGATCTTGGCTACAGCGAAATCGACGCGGGCTACATTTATGGATTTCTGCAATTTTCGACTATGGTTCCGGGGCTGCTGTTACTGCCGTTCTTAGCCAAAAGTGACAATCAACAATGGCTCATCACTCTATGTGCATCGAGTGTATTTGTTGGATTGATTGGTCTTCTGTATTTGCCTGAGTTTGCGATCTTTTGGGTGGGACTGTTTGGATTAGCCAACTGCTCGACATTTATTATCGCGCTCTCTTTTGTTGGCTTGCGTACATCGAATAGCAGCCAAGCCGCATCATTGTCGGGTATGGCTCAGGGAATCGGTTATGCGTTTGCAGCCACTGGTCCAACGCTGGTGGGTAAGCTTCATGCTCAGACAGATTCTTGGAGTGTGCCGATTCTGTTGGTCGCATCTGTTGCCTTTGCGTGCACGATTTTCGCGGCATTGGCAGCACGAGATAAGAAAGTGAGCGTTTAGGCAAACAGAATGATTATGGTATCGCGACTTTATTTGCTCGCGACTCTATGGCTGACGACGGTTTTGATGTATTCACTTGGCGACAAACCAAATTTGCCTTTAAAGCGCTGACTAAAACGCCCTTCCGATTGGTAACCGCAAGACTGAGCCAACATCGCCACATTCTGCTGTCCGTTTTGCATCAGATAAAGCGCGTGACTCAAGCGAACTTCAGCCAGTACCTCTCGATATTGCATGCCTTCCAGTTTGAGCTTCCGAATCAATGTCCCTCGGCTCATCGCAAATCGCTCCGCCACCGACTCTAATGGATGTTTCTCATCTGGTGAATGTGAAAGGTAATGGCTGAGCTTTTGGCTAAACGAGACGTTGGCACTGACAAACAATAGATGCAACACCCCTTTTTCAGCTAATTGCTGGTACAAGCCCTGCAACCAAAACTGTTGAGTCTCTTTGCTCATGCTCTGTGTATCAAAAGAGAACAGAGCATTGAGTGAGTCTTGTAAGTTTCGATCCGCTTTTACTGTAGGCAGTCCCAGATCATTCGACCGTTCCTCACTTAAATCAAGCATCGCCTGAGAAGGTTGGAATTGAAAGCTGAACACTCGCGACAAGAAGCGCCCTTTGTGGGGCATGTTCTCAAAACTTAGTGAAGCTGATGCCTCACACAACAACAGCTCAGAATGTGAGAGCTCTGCCGCTGAATCTTTCCAAAACAGGCGCTTACTGCCTGTAATAATCTGAATGATACTAGGGGATAGAATCCTCACATTACGCAGTTTTTGTAACTGCTCTGCACGAAAGATCGTCACTTGATATTGATGATTCATCTCATCCCCTTGTTTACTTATTATGTACGTGTATAAGCTTTAACGTACATAAGCTATTAACGTGTATAAGTTGCGGTCAGTTTAGCTTTGTCTAAAGCCATGCTGTTCAACGTGAATCCAACCACAGCCGACGGCGTATTTTCGTCGAGGTTAAGTTTGTCCGTTGGTAATGCCCAAACCGTGAACTGGTAACGGTGCATACCATCTTTTTCTGGAGGACAAGCGCCACCGTAGCCAACTGTACCGTAATCAATGCGACCTTCTTTGCCACCGACTTTAGAGATGTCGACACCGCGAGGTAGCTCGTTCACAGTTGCAGGGATATCAAACGCAACCCAATGCCAGAAGCCACTTTCAGTCGGTGCATCTGGATCATAAGCTGTGATAGCAAAGCTTTTGGTACCTGCTGGTGCATCTTTCCACATCAATTGTGGTGATTGATTATCGCCGTCACAACCCCAACTAGAGTATTCAAAAGTCTTTGCCATTGGGTGACCTTCTTGAATATCGTTGCTGGTTAATTCGAACGCATGAGCAGAGCCTGTAGCCAAAATACTGATTGCCAATACTGATTTGATGATGAGTTTCATGATGGTTCCTCTTATTAGGTATGAGCCCAGTATAGTCCCCTCACTTCGCCTAATAATGACAGTAAGTACACAATTATCTATTTTATTTCAAATAAATGATACTTACTGTATTTGTACTTTATTATTTAAAAGCATGACCCACTCGACAATTTGTTGTTAAAAGAACACTTGTTGACATTCAGGTTACAAATCGCGCCCAAAACTCTTTAGACTCGCCCCACGACTTTTAACGAGAATGATTGGATGCGCAGGTTTACATTAGCTCTTTGCTTGATCTTTTGGCTCCCAACCCTAGTCAATGCCCAAAGTTTGCAAGATAAGTGGCAAACTCTGTATCAACTGAGCTGGCAATCATCCCCACTCTTAGTATCTCAACAAGAGTTGGCTCAGTATCCGAAAGTTCTGCTCCATGAAAATAGCCGCTATCCTGATTTCAACCAATTCAGTTGGGACGACATCGCAGCGTTAGCGTCAATACAAGATCACTGCCAAGCGATTGAAAGCAGTAACCCTTCATTACATGAAGCCATCGAGTTCGAGCTCGCTCTGTGTCAGCAACAAACATTGGATTCGATTTGGTTTGCAGCACACTCCAAACGTCACCCTGCCGGTGGCAGCTTTGCTGGTCGTTATTTAGCCGCTTACCCAGATGTGACCGAGCAGATACGCCCATTTTTGAGTCTTACCAACCCTCAGCACCCTTTATATAACAAACTAGAAAGCCTAAGTGCACAAGGCAGAGAAGCACTGCTCAATGGATACCGCGCTTGGCAACAAGATGATGTGCTTTGGTTAAGTGGCGAACAAGGCTGGAAAGCTATTCCCTTAGATGTTTGGCAACCTATCGCAGAGCAACAAGAGGTATCTTTGGCAGGTGAAACCTGTACTTTTCGTTACAGTAACGTGTGCTTAAACGAGCCTAGCAATGACAATCTGATCATGAAAACGTTGATCTTTACATTGCTGCTAACGTTGCTTTCCGGGCTCGCTAGAGTCTTATACCTAAGAACAAAACAACGAAAAGAGAGGCAGTTCGTTTTACAGCTTCTTACTCATGAACTGCGCACGCCTATTACTAGCCTAGGCTTAACCGTCGAAATGTTTAGAAATCGCTACGATGACTTTTCTGATGAAACTCAAAGTGCAGTTTGGCGTTTAATATCTGACTATCAAAGGCTTTCTCAGCTCACCGAAAACAGCAAAGTGTACCTAAGTTCGGATCAGTCAGAGCCTTTGTTGAAGCAAAACGCTTCATTAGAAGAGTGGCTCGATCATGTCTGTGAAAAGCACAATATTTCTTATCAATGTGAAGCGCGTGAAGTTGAACTGAACCTTCCCTATTACTGGCTAACCATCTGCTTGGATAATCTAATCAAGAATGCCAAACAACATGGTAAAGGTGAGGTTTTGGTAAAGGTCGAACTCGGTGACAAGCTGACGATTGAGGTACAAGACGAGGGGCACTTCCCTTCACCGATACAACGGCTCATGTCTGGTGTCACGCCAAGTGAAACGCACGAACTGGATAACATGGGCATTGGCCTGACTATTGTCGAGCACTTGATGAAGCAAGCGAATGGCCGCCTCATTATTCTTCGTAACCCAACCCGATGTATTTTGGAAATTGCTTATGAACACCCTACTGCTGATTGAAGACGACCAACTGCTTGGACAAGGCCTCGTCAGCTTCTTTGAATCCAATGGTTACCAATGCCTTTGGGCGAAGGATTCAGAGAATGCCAGTAAGAAATGGTTTCGAGCCGATCTTGTGATACTGGATCGACAGCTTGAAGATGGGGACAGCTTGCAACACCTTCCAAACTGGTTGCTCCTCAAAGCGCTGCCTGTGATTGTGTTGACCGCTAAAGTAGAAGTTCAACAACGTGTTGAAGGTTTAATGGCGGGTGCCAATGACTATGTGACTAAACCATTTTCGAACGACGAATTACTCGCTCGAGTCATTACCCAGCTACGTCCGTTAGGTGTGAGCCTCTTAACTTACGCAAATATCCAAATCAACTTGTCGGAACGGATCGCTTATCTGGATGAAAGCCCTGTAACACTAAAACCTAAAGAGTTTCAGCTATTGGTACTGTTTGTTCAGAACCAAAGTCGTGTGTTTCACCGAGATGAATTACTCAATAAGATTTGGGGATATCAGGCTTTTCCTAGTACCCGAACTATTGATAATCACATACTGCGCTTACGCCAGAAGCTGCCAACATTGAATATAGAAACACATCGTGGCGTTGATTACCGCTTGGCCGGGGAATCATAATGAAAGTTACTTCGTTAACCGCACTGATCTACACATTGCCGCTCGCAAGTCATGCGGCATGGTTTACCGACACGCCATTGCAGCACACCTATCAATCTCTACTTGATGACCAACCTCAAGTTGCGTGGCAAGAGCTGCAAATCGCACTCGATCACAAATCACTCGATAGTGAGCTTTGGCTGCCAGTCAAACAAGAGATCCTGAGCCAGACTCAATGTGGAACCTTACTCAAACAAAGTGCTGAGCCAAAACACCACATCCAAGTCAGCTTCATTCGACGCTATGGCCTGTCGTCGCACGGTTATCAAATCAAAGTCTCTGCCGAGCAACTCAGCAAAGGCTCAGAAACTCAAACTCTTTCTTTGGTATCGCCTAAAGGTAAAGTCCTTCTCGATGGACAACTCGCTTCCAATAATGAGTATCAAGAGATTGAAACCAATGAAATGTTCATCAAACCCGAATCTGGTGTTTATCAACTAAAGATAGGTTCAAATCACTACCCTATTATTGTCGCTTTAAATAACAGTAATCGATGGCTGACGCTCGAAAGTAAACTCAGCGAACCACATATCGTGCTCTCGCCTCCAAAGGTGATCGACAACTGCCCCGACGCTAACGTGAGTTGGCAATGGTTTGATGAAAACTACAACCTGCTGGGTTACAAAGTGCCAATCAAAACAGCGCAAGCACCCGTTCCCACAGAAAGTCCACTTGGAACCAAAGCCAAGCACTTGAGTGCTTCGGTTGAAATGTTTGAATACCAAGGCGCTATTGAAGTCCAATATGTGCAGCGCGTCGCCGTGCCTTTCTAATGGAAAACCACTAAAGCCAAACAGAAAATAGAGACATATAGGTGACAAAGCACTAGCGCTACTTAGGTGTAATAACCGTAGTTACCCTTTACGGAATCTAAATATGCTCAGCGTACGTCACCCACTCAATCTTTCTAATTTTGCCATTGTGGCTTTAACAACAGCTTGTCTGTTTTCATCCAACGCACAAGCGAGCCAAATAACGCTCACCAGTAACAACAATACCGTCGCTACCTCATCGAATACTTTAGAGGTCGATTGGAACGGCTTAAGCGTTAACAGTGCTGCTCTCACTGTTGATAGCCAACCACAGAAAGCGACCAATCTGGTCATTGGCTTTTCCGATAAAGCTGACTCAGCAAAAATCGCCACTTGGACCTTAGTACCCAGTGGAATAAACGTTAAGGCAGAGCTTAATCAAGACCAGCTCACTTTTCAGTTCAGCTTACCTTCAAATATACAGGTGAAACGAAACAAACCCATCGAATTGGCGTGGTTTGATCTTGCCGAACAACAAACTCAGACACTATTTCTTCCGTTTAGTGAAGGTATGCGCGTGCCTACTGACAACAAGCTTTGGGCAAGTTATCTCGTCGGTAACCATTCTGGAAGTAACACTACTCAAGACTTGAAGATGCCTTTTTGGACAGTACAGCAAAACAATCATTTCATTAGCTATCAAATGGTTAATGCAACCAACAATCAACTGCTCTTTTCAGATGCATCCTCTAATGCTTCCTCAAATACAAAAACCAAAATTGATATGAAGGCAGCACACCAATTTACGATGCTCAATCAGTCACAACCTTTTCTTGTTCGTATCACCCTCGGAGACTCGTGGTTAGATGGTGCCAAACAATACCGAGATTGGCGCATCAATAATGACCAGTCTGATACGCTTGTAGCAAAGCAAAAGCGCAATCCAGATGTAACTAAGTTGATCGGCGCGAGCCACGTTTACCTATTTGGCAAAGACCCATTAAGCATCCAAGATGTGAGTGACTGGTGGGGATTGAAAACATGGTATCTAGAGGGCTCTAAACTCAATGTTTCTGCGGAAGCGAAAAGAGAACTGTCGTCACTATCTAAGGGTAAAGGTTGGTTCAGTCAGTATCACAAACAACTATTGTTGGACTCTATTATCCAGTCATTGCAGGTGTTATATCCTGTTGGTAATCCGACACTCGAAGACAACACGATTAAAGCGCAATACAAAGCAGCACAGGATAAGAAGAACTGGTTGCTAAAGCACGCTTCCCCGTACCTAAACTCGTCAGATACTTGGGGACAAGCGTTGTCTTCAGACATGGTCGCTAATCTAAATAAGGCAGGTTTAAAAAAACTGTGGCTAGGATTCGACAATTGGATGCCAGCATTCTATCAACCTAACGCTGTGGGTCTGGCAAAACAGTCCGGATATCTGGTCGGTACTTACGATTCCTACAACACCGCAATTCCTGCGAAGCTCAATGACAACTGGCTAACCGCTCAATTACCAGAGCCGATGCGTCAAAGTTGTGCGATTGAACTAGCGGATGGGAGTTTGAAAAAAGGATTTCGTGGAAACGGCTTTTACTTAAACCCGAACTGCCATTTAGAATACGTAAAACAGCGTGCTCAAGACATTATGAGATTCGGCAAATTCAACAGCTTGTTCTTAGATGTTGATGCAACCGCCATGGCACGTGAAGATTACCGCGTCTCTATAGACAGTAATGGCAATACAAACGACGAATCAGACATGCTTTCTGCGTTCAACAACCGAATGAAGTGGCTTAGCGAGCAACCTTCGTTAGTATTAGGCTCTGAAGACGGCAACAGCCTAACAACAAAAGGCATCGCGTTTGCACACGGCTTAGAAACGGTTGGTTTTGGTTGGACAGACAAAGACATGAAAGAGAACCGCCAATCTCCCTATTACTTAGGTCGTTGGTACCCAGACCACAAGCCCGACTTCTTCTTTAAGCCGGCCGAGGTTAAAGAGCCCTATAAGTCGCTACTGTTTTCGCCTCAATATCGAATTCCACTTTACCAAGCCGTTTTCCATGATGAAGTAATCAATACGCACCATTGGCATTCAGACAGCCTTAAGTTCACTAATGTACAAGCAGAACGTGACTTAACCGCCATGCTGTACAACACACCACCGATGGTTCACTTGACCAGAGATGAAGCTTTATCAAGTTCAAGCCAGAGAATCAAAGCACTCAAACACTATCAAGATGGCTTTGAACCAATGCACGAACAGTTATGGGATAAACAGTTAGTCGATTCCGAATGGTTAGATAAGAGCGGCGATGTTCAACAAACTGAGTTCAGTGACGGAAGTAAGATCATTGCCAATTTTTCAGATCAAACCTTTCATCAGAGAGGCCTTAAAGTCTCGCCGAGCGCTATAAAAGCCGTATTGAGCAACGGACAAACGTTAGAGTGGAAATCAGAGCCTAACTAGTTTGAACGTGCCGTTTTTAAGCCTCACCTTATTCACTATTACGGGTTAGCAGGTAGTGTTGTTAACGAGCAAAAATCCACACCTTTGACACTCAGGTACCAATCCCAATCGACACCTAATTCTCTCTATTTTTGTACAAGAAAATTGGGTGCCGACCACAATTTCAAACACAGATGTTTTCACATAAATCTCAAAAGTGATATCAATGCTTATATTGAATGATAATAATACAAAAGAGATATTTTTGATGAAAAAGACCCTACTCACTTGCTGTGCCCTTCTTGCCTTTTCTTCTTCGGCAATCGCTAATGTTCAGTTTTCGAATCCAGAAGGAGCTTTAGGCGAACCTTCTAATTACTCTCAATACCAAAATGTTTTGTCAGTTTCTGAACTTCAAATTTCAGATCCAAACGGAAAGAAAGGCAACAAAGACTATTTTGCGCTCGATAATAACTACGACGGCATTGTGAACAACAACTTCTATGTCGACAAAGAAAGTGAAGCGCTAGTCTTTACCATGAAGAATGACCACCTGCGCAACGAGCTACGCGTTCAGGAAAACTTCCGCACAGACTTAACAAATGAAACATACACATTAAGTTCGGAGGTGGAGATCATAAAACCTGAAGAGTCGATGAAGAACTCAGACTCTAAGCAAGACGAGATTACATTCCTACAAGTACATAACAAAGGCTTAGATGATCTTGGTACTCACAATGTCCCTCACCCTTTGCTTCGTGTTGTATGGAAACGTGACAATAATGGTATTGAAGGGCATTTCTGGGCAATCATTAAAAACAACGCTGTAATTTGTAAAGGATCGTTCGGCAAGAAAAACCAAGACAAGGAAATGTGCAAATCAGACGTAGCATATTCTCAGTATGATTTAGGCAAAGCACCACAAGGCAAACCAACAGCATTTGATTTAATCGTGGGTGATAAGAAACTTATTGTTGACGTAAACGGTGAACGTAAAGTTGAGCAGGATATTGACTACTGGCGTCACCTATTAAGCTACTTCAAAGCTGGCGTATACAACCAATTTACGAATGGACAAAGTGAAGCTCACTTCTACAAGCTAGAGTACACAGAGAAAAAGAGCTAGTTCGGTACTTAGCCTACAACTACATTAGCAATCAGAAAAAAACGAACTTGTTAACAAGTTCGTTTTTTTCTTTTCAATGTTATTGGTCATTGTCAATGAATTACAACTAATCAACAGTTAGGCAGCCGATTCCTTCTGTTGCTCCCAATACAATATGCCTTTATTTCGTTATTTGATTGGCTCTATTTTGAAAAGCAGTCAGTAGATAGTCGATAAAGACCTTCTTACGTTTCGGCATCAACTGCCTGTCTGCATACACTAGGCTTACTGAAACTTCCGGCATCTCATATTCAGGTAGCAAACGAATCAACTTGCCTGTCTTGAAGTGCTCACGACAAATGAATTCAGGAAGCACCGCCAAGCCGAGCCCATCTACACAAGCTGTTAGGCATGCCGTGATGGTATTCACCCGTAACTGACACGGCAGATCGATCAAAATCGACTCACCGCCTTCTAATTGTAAATGCCACTTGGGTAGACGCGCGGCCTTGTTCACCACCTCAATCATTCTGAATGGCGGTTCAAGATCATCGGGTGAAGAGACGTCATCGAACTGCTCTAAATACTCAGGGCTGGCTGCCAATACACGCTTTGATGTTGTGAGGTAGCGAGAAACCAAGCTCGAGTCCACTAGCTCACCAATTTGTGCGTAAAGATCGATACCCTCCGCAATGATGTCGACTTCTCGATTCGACAGTTCTAAGTTCAAAGTCACGTTTGGGTGCTCTTTTAGGAAGCTGTGGATGTATTTGGCTAATACTTGATGCCCCAATTCGACAGGCAACACAACATTCAACTGCCCTCGGATCAAATCCTGATTGGCTGAAACCTCTAGCTCAGCTTGGTTCATGATCTCTTGCATCTGCATGCTCGACTGATAAAAGCGCTCACCCTCTGGCGTTAAGACTAAACTTCGTGTCGAACGAGTGATCAACCTCACACCTAGATGCTGTTCCAGCTCGTCTAGCTTTCGGCTGACGGTCGACTTGGTCATGTTCAATGCTTCAGCTGCGTGCGTGAAACTCCCACAATCAACAACTTGTGTAAAAACAGTCACAGCATTTAAGTCCATCGTACTTCTCCCAAAGCGCCATTAGTTAGATTTTTGCAACAGTGTTTCCCTTTTTTCCTATCTTATCAATCAATCGAATTCATTTACAATTCGTTACATCTAAATAAAAACAAAATGAGAAAGAAAAAATGACAGAGAACAACAACGCTTCGCAAACAGTAAGCACAAAAAAACGTAAAAAAGCTCCGCTTATTGCTACTGCGATCATGCTGTCATTGGGTTTAGCCGGTGCTGGATACTGGTACGGCTATGGCCAGTACTTTGAATCTACCGACAATGCCTACCTACAAGGCGACATCACGAATATTAGCCCTAAGGTCTCTGGCTATATTGTTAAGTCTTATGTGAGTGATAACCAATCGGTTAAAGAAGGTGATTTGCTGGTTCAAATCGATGACCGTGATTACCAGTCAGCACTCGCTCAAGCAAACGCCCATTTAAGCGTCGTGCAATCAGACGTCAAAAATCTAGTGGCACAACAAACGTTACAACGTAGCAAGATCAATCAAGCACAAAGCCGCGTTGATTCTGCACAAGCTGAATACGAACGCGCGATTCAACAAGTGGTACGTTCTCGTAGCTTACTAAAGCGTAACTACACGTCTCAAGATGAAGTCGACAGCATGGTTGCACAACAAAAAGTAACTCAGGCAGATTTAGAAGAAGCAAAAGCAAACCTCGTTGCAACCAATGACCAATTAACCGTTATCGCTAGTGAGATTGAGCAAGCAAATGCATCCGTGACCGAAGCTCAAGCCCAGAGAGATCAAGCACAGCTTAACCTTGATTACACCAAAATTTACGCGCCAGCAGATGGCGTGATTGGTAAACGCAGCGTACGTGAAGGCTTGCTGATTCAAGCAGGCGCACCACTGATGAGCTTGGTACCAAACAACCAAGTGTGGATTGAAGCCAACTTCAAAGAGACACAGCTAAGTGGTATTCACAAAGGTCAGACGGTTGAAGTAGAGCTGGATGCGTTCCCGGGGCAGCCTCTTGAAGGTGTGGTAGACAGTTTCTCCCCTGCGACTGGCGCTAAATTTGCGCTCCTACCACCAGAAAACGCGACCGGTAACTTCACTAAAATCGTTCAACGTGTACCGGTTAAAATTACTATTCCAGATCAGCAAGAGTTGAAAGGTCGACTGCTTCCTGGTTTGTCTGTGGTAGCGACCATCGATAAACGAGGCTAGACCATGAGTAACGCTGGTGTTGTCACCCAAACAAATGATGATGACGAGGTTTCGAGACGCCATTGGATCGCCCTATTTGGCGGCTTGATTGGCGCGTTTATGGCGATCTTGGATATTCAGATCACCAACTCGTCTCTCAAAGATATTCAAGGTGCGCTATCAGCCACCTTGGATGAAAGCTCGTGGATCTCTACGTCTTACCTAGTCGCAGAGATGATCGCTATCCCACTCAGTGGTTGGCTTTCTAAAGCGCTCGGTAAACGCCGTTATATCACGTGGACGACAGCCATTTTCACCATTTCATCTTTGTTGTGTTCGTTCTCTTGGAACATGACCTCGATGATCGTTTTCCGCGCGATGCAAGGCTTCAGTGGTGGTGCTCTAATCCCGCTTGCTTTCTCGCTGGTGATTCAGTTATTGCCGGTCAACAAGCGTGCTGTGGGTATGGCACTGTTTGGTGTAACCGCGACCTTTGCTCCATCGATTGGCCCTACCTTTGGTGGCTGGCTGACGGAGAACTTCTCGTGGCACTATATTTTCTACATCAATATTCCGCCAGCTTTGCTTGTGATCACCATGATCCGATATGGCTTGGACGATGAAAAGCTCGACCTTGGCACGCTGAAAAAAGCCGATTGGTTTGGTATCGCCACCATGGCATTAGGGCTAGGTTGTTTGGAAGTGGTGTTAGAAGAAGGTAACCGTGAAGAGTGGTTCAGTTCGAGCTTTATTATTGGCTTGAGTATCGTGTCGGCGGTGAGTTTGGTTTACTTCGTGATAAACGAACTCCAACACAAGAAGCCATTGGTTAACCTGCGGCTATTGCGGGATGGGCAATTTGCGATGTCTTGTATCGCCTATTTGATTCTAGGAATGGCATTGCTCGGCTCTATCTATGTTCTACCGATGTATCTCACTCAAATTCAGCAATATAACGCGATGGAAATTGGTGAAGTGCTAATGTGGATGGGTTTCCCACAGCTTCTGATATTCCCAATTGTGCCAAAGCTAACACAGATCATTAAGCCTAAGTACTTGGTTACCTTTGGCTTCGCGATGTTCGGTTTTAGTTGTTACGTAAATACACACATGACAATCGATTTTGGCGGGCAACAGCTGATTTTATCTATGGTTCTGCGTGCTATTGGTAGTCCGTTCATCATGGTTCCGCTGTCTTTGGTTGCCATGAAGAACATCAGCAAAATGGACACGCCAGACGCATCAACGTTAACCAACGTAATGCGGAACTTAGGGGGCGCTTTCAGCATCGCGATTATCGCTACGCTATTGGATAACAAAACCCGTGAGCACTTAGCACACATCAAGGAGTCGCTACCTTCAGTGAGTCAACTTGGTTGGCAGACGCTTCAGCAACAACAAGCGTTTTTCATTCAGTCAGGAAGTGATGCCGCAACTGCGATGCAACAAGCACAAGCAAGTTTGCTCGGCACAATGCAACGTGACGCAGCCATCATGGCTTACAACGATGTGTTCTTAATGATGACGGCGTTCTTGGCTCTAGCGGCAGTATTGATTCTAAACATGCGTGATTAACGCTAGAGTTTCGGTAAATAAAACTTCAAGCAAAGAACAACATTTCGAATAAAAACTCGAACAATAAAACAGAGAGGTGAGCTTATCGGCTTGCCTCTTTTTTATTTCTAAAACACGTATAACCCCACTAAAATCAGGTAAAAGTCACCTGCGTTTGAAGGCTTTCATAAATGTTATCTAATACTCTTTAATTACCAATAGTTTATTGAGTGTTTGTATGTGATATAGGCACCTTGACAATGTGCAACTTGACACCTAAATTAAAAAATAACATTTGGTATTAAGGAAAATGGATTTGACCTTACCAACAGACCTTCGAATTTTGATCGTCGACGACTCTAAAAGCGCAACAATACTTATTAAGCAGCAACTGGCTAGTTTGGGAGTTTCGCGCGACTGTATTTTTATTGCGACCGACTATCGAAAAGCCATTAAAGCGGTCGAGACACACTCTTTTCATGTACTCCTCATTGACTACCACTTAGAACAGTCTTTTACTGGCTTTGAGCTGTTGGGCATTCTGTATCGAAACCGCCTCATCGATCATACTGTGGCGACAATCTTGCTCTCTGGGGATATGCGTCAGGAAACAGTATTAACCGCCCTTTCAGGTGAAGCACACCACTTCGTTTCTAAACCGATTAATACTCAAACGTTGGGTAAAAAGATCCAAAGTGCCGTGTCCGTTTCAAAGAAACTCACCCAACTGAATGATTTGTATCCCATTGCCAGTCAAGAGAGATTAGCTCAAGCTTTGGCTATCTCCCCTAATGGTACTAGCGTTCAGTTCGAAGCGACATTGATTGAACATTTAATTGCAGGTAAGAAATGGCAGTTACTCTCTAGCGTCATTAACAACTCCAAAACCAACATGCACCCAACCAAATTGGTGGCTGAGGCGCTGATTCTCGACAGCTTAGGCAAGCCAAATTTAGCCATAGATAAGCTCCACAATTTTCTAATAGCACAGCCACTCTCATTGAGCGTGATTGACTGCTTAAGCTGTATCTATGAAAAACATAAAATGCTGCTGCCTGCTCTTAAATTAGCGATTCGTGCATTTGAGATGACTCCCAGCATCAGCCATCGTGCAATCAGGGCCATCGACTTAGCTGAGAACGCAGATAACACACATATGATCATAAAGTTAGGTGAGATGTATGCAACCCACATTTCAGCTGCTGACATTGATGTCATCCATTCCATTGGTGCGCACTTTAATTCCTTAAAAGCAACGTATCAGCGCGAGACGCAACTAAAGTACAAACGTATTTTGCTTGAGCACGCCAACCAATTCACCGAGTTGGTAAACCTGAAACTTCCGGTAAAACAACAGCAGCAAGTTTTGGCCAGCCTTGCCCTATTTCAGAGCAGCATATTGCTCATCGAAAATAGCCCTCAGATTGCCCACAAAAAAGTGATTAGAGCTTCGACACTGTTAGCGAACAATTTCCACAGCCAACCGACTTATTTGCTCACTCAGTTATTACCCATGCTCGCCCACTTTGGTGAGTACTCTCTTTATCATTTAACAGTGGAATGTCTCAAATCTCGTGGAGAAGCCATAAATCACCAACTTGAGTCCAAAAATGTCGACCCTTCAACGTGTATAAACATTGAAAATTTGGGTTCGATCCAAGAAATAAAGGACTACATTCACAGTTACCCATATTCAGTTGCCGCCAAACTTGACTATATATACGCCGTCAATAAAGCTCATATAGATGAGAAACTTAGCGACGACTATCTAGAAGAAATCTTACAGTTAGAACTTCCTCCAAAATGGAATCAATGGATTAGTGATTCATCAAGGTATGGTTTTTCCACTAAGCCGCCTAGCCCATTTTCAACATTCAGCCGACAGGAGTCCACATGCTAGACTTTGATGCTTTAAACGCCTATTTAGACAATGACAGAGACGTCATTTACGCCGTTTTGTCTACATATCAAGAAGACCATGGCAATTCGCTACAAGAGATCGAAGAGTTGGTTCAACAACAAGATTGGGGCAAGCTTCATTTTACCGTGCACACCTTAAAAGGCATTTTAGCCAGCTTTGGTGAAGAAACGGCCACAGTTGCATTGGAAAGAGTAGAACAAAACACACTCAATAAGCTTGCGCCGCAAGATGATGATCTTTCGGTTATCTACAGCGAAATGAAGATCATTAATCAGCAAATCGATGAGGTTCTTAGCACTTATTAGTCGATAGAATTAAAACGTGCATGGCGATACTTAACAGCCGACACAGCTAAAAGAGTTGAGGTGCTTGGAAACATTGAACCTCGACTCTTAACATTTTTCTCATCATTTCTCCTCTCAATTATAGTTCTAACCCACACCTATAAATTCACGTCATTTATCTAGATAAACCGATGTATAACACATGCTTTATAAACTATCCGTATTAATGTTTTAAACGAAAAACCAACACACTTGATGAGATGCAAAATAGTTAAATATTTGTAGATCTTTTTGTGACATAAACATACGAAATTGCATTTTATTTATTGGTAAAGAAGAAATTGTTATCTACACTCTAATGAAACCAAGCGTTAATCACTTGGTGGCATAATAAAAAAACTAAAACGTTCAGTCGGCTAGATAAGGACAAGGAAATGAACAACGATAGTTTTGCTGCGTTTCAGGGGCTCACGGATGAAACACCCATTACCGAATCATTTTCTACCAGTGCAGACCCTTATGCTCATTATCTGAAAGATATTGTTGGCATTGATCTGCTGTCGCGTGAAGATGAGGTGTATTACGCAAAATTGAATCGCGCGGGTGATAAAAAAGCGCGTGATGTCATGATCGAATCAAACCTGCGCCTTGTTGTGAAAATCGCAAAGAGTTACCTAAAACGTAAAGGCAATAATTTCACCCTGCTCGACCTGATCGAGGAAGGCAACATTGGCTTGATTAAGGCCATCGACAAATACGATCCAGAACCAGGCTATCGTTTTTCAACCTATGCTGTTTGGTGGATCCGCGAAAACATTGAAGCCGCACTCATGAACACGGGTCGAACCGTTCGATTGCCAGCCCACGTGTGTAAAGAAATAAACAGCCTCGCCTCAAAAAAGCTCGATGCAAGCAAAAAAATGAGTAAAGAGGTTTCAATTTCTGAGCTATCAGACAGTTCAGGTGTAAAGGCCGAACGCGTCGATCAACTGGTGGCGTTAAGCGGGTTTATTGACGTGACGACAACGGTTGGAACTAGCCATGCGCCTATGGTGCTTGATCAATGCGAAAGTGAATATATCCCAGACCCTCAACAAGATTGTGAGGATCAATCCTTTACCCAAGCTCTAGAACAAATCATCTATACACTTCCTCCAAAATTACAAAAGGTGCTCATCCACCGTTTTGGTTTCTTTGATAACAAGGTGAAAACGCTGTCTGAGGTCGGACAAATGTTGGATGTGAATGTTTCTAATGAACGTGTTAGACAAATGCAGAAAGAAGCGGTCGAAAGAATTCAAAAACGACTCAAATTTGATGGTTGGGTGTAAGTCGTAACCCAGTTGAGAATTAGTTGAAAATAACGTTAAGCCAAAACAAAGACCTTTAGGGTGAGCCTCCAAGCTTGCCCTTTTTGTTTGCTGATTCGTTAGAAAAATAAAAAGATCGTAAGCACACGAACCCTAAGTCGCTAATCCCTAATGCCTAATGAAAAATGACAAATGCCACACCATTAACTTACCTTAAAGAAGTGACTCGCTCACTGCGCAAAATGAGATAATTGATATAAGTGGTTTCAAGACAATCTTGTTCCCACACTGATAAAATCCGTTTAGCCGCAAAATAATAATCTTTGTTTCTCAACAACATCCCAACGGTGCGGCTAAGCTTTTCAAATCGAACGTGATCGCTCGCAGAGATGTAGTCATCTTCACTTTCAATAATGGGCGCTAAACCATCAGCAAACCAATTATTCAATATTTCTCGCATCTCTAATTCGGACTCAGGCACATCCACACTCGACAACTCTCGATGTTGAGGTGGTGGCACTATGTACTTCGACGCTTGCGGTGAACTGACATAACGATACATGCCCTCACTCCTGTCTAACTGACCCTTCTCATAATTAAGGACATATTTACCTGTTCTCAAGTTTATTTATCGAAACAAACAACAAAAAAATTAAAAAAAGCCATGTATCAATAACTCTACATGGCTTTAATGAGGGCAACTTTACGCTGCCCTATCTCCTTGTTGGCTTAGACTAAATGTCGGTTTAGACTAAAACTAAGCTCTCTCGATTAAATCGAGCTTTGGTCGAAGTCGTTGCCTTGATCGGTTCCAGTTTGAGAATCTGAATCAAAGCTTCCAGAGTCATCCGTGAAGTCAACACCTTGATCTTGACCACCTGAACTTGTCCAGTCGCTGCCTCCAGATTCCATACCCGCCATGTCTGGTTGCTGCTCTTGAGTAGAACCTTGCATGGTGTATTGATCATCGACCTCAACCTCAACAGAACCGCTAGCACCGTCTATTGAACTACCCAATTCGTCGTAACCTTGGAATTGGATCTCGCTAGTACCTTCATAACCTTCTGGAAGTTCAACGGATACAGGCTGCTCTAGGTTGCCACTGATTGTGAAGCTACCATCACCGTTATCCAGTGCGTTGTTCACAGTAGCGCCCTCAGGTAAGCCAGACATATCAGCGTAATCAACCGATTCGTTACCACTCACCTCATCTGGAATCGAGATAGAGATGGTATCGCCCGGTGCCGCGGTTACATCTGCTGTGCTGCCTTCAGTTTCAGCATCTTGAGCTTGGTCATCAGCTTGTTGAGCCACTTCCACTTGTTGCTCTTCTGTTGCTTGAGCAGCTTGGACTTGTGGTTCATCACTTTGTACTGAATCATCTTCAACTTGGATGCTTAAGCTGTGACTTGATACTTCACCGCCGTCGTTAACTTCAACATTCATCGCTAAATTGCCATCGAAGTCTTCGTTCGGCCAGTAAGTCCACTCACCTTCACCTGATTCGGCAAAGAAGCCAGCATCGTTCGCGTCTGCAACATCAACAACTTGTGCAGAATCACTGACGCCTAACTCATCCACCAGCTGTGCATCCGTGATAGTTAGTGAACCATCATCAGCTAAGGTATAACCTTCGCTCGCCGCTGCTTCATCGCCACTTTGGATATCCACATTGAAGAAGCTTTCGATGCGATTTTCGCCATCGGTCGCTATAAACCCAACTTGAACATCGCCGGTGTAGTCTTCAGCAGGAGTGAATTGATAGTTACCTTGGTTATCGCTCTCAATTACGCCCTGACCTTCCATCAAGCTTACTGACTCAATGCTCAAGCTGTCGCCTTCTGCATCGCTCAGATTCGCTAACATGTCTTCATCAGTGAACGACAAGGTGGCATCCGCTGCGATTTCCGTCGTTGTGATGCTGTTAACTTCTGGTGCTGCATTCTCTTGCGAGTCGCCTTCTTTCACGACTACGCCAGTTTGCTCATCATGAAGCACGCCATCTTTATCAACTACGTACGCAATGTCTGCTTCGCCCGTGAAGCCTGGTGCTGGTGTGAACGTCCAAGTGCCATCGCCATTATCGACAATCTCACCTTGGCTGCGGTCGGCAAGATGAACCAGTTTCACTTCATCATCGCTGTCTGCATCCACATTCTCAGCCAAACCAATTAGGTCGTCCGCCGTTAGGATGATGGAATCACCCGCCACAGTTTCGAAATCACCTGAATCGATACCATCATCAAACGCTTCCGGCTCATCTCCGTAATCAACCGTTGTTGCGCTTACGGTTACGAAGAACTCACCATGGAAGTCTTCAGGCGGCGTCATTTGAATGTTTGAGATATCCCAGTCGAACAGGTCGATGTATTGACCCGGCTCGGTGATCATCACGGTATTCACACCATCTGTTACCTCGAATCCAACAGGGAAACCTGTCATCACCAAGTTACTTAGTGTTTCTGAATCATCGACTAGGCCAACGTTCAGTCCCAAGTGACCCGTTTCATCTTCGCCGAAGACTAATGGACCGTCATGGTCAGTTGAAATAACCGCGCCATCTGCGACAGGACGTACGTACACAGGAACATCGAGAACCGTTTCGAACTCACCGTCACTCACGACAACTTGTAGGTCAGAAACACCCGCAAAGTCGCCTGTTGGTGTGAATGTCCAAGTACCATCACCGTTGTCTGTAACTTCTCCGCCATCTTCACCGTCTGCGGTGATAATGCGAGAAACAACAAGGTCTGCGGTATCAATGTCACCGAACAAGTTCATCAAGTCGCCAGCATCGAAGGTGAACGCGCCATCTTCGTCTGTGGTCATCATTGCGTTGCCGACATTGAATGGTGCGTCGTTAACCGGAATGACATCCACATTCAGCGAGCCATCAACCACTTCTTCACCGTCAGTAGCTTGATAACCGAGTTCTACTAAGCCATTAAAGTCTTGAGTAGTCACTAAGTGATACATGCCGTCTGGTTGCTGAGTTAAGGTCGCATTCGCTGGTGCTCGTACTGTGATGCTCTCAATGCTGATCTCGTCGCCATCAAGGTCTGTCACTTGACCCGCGATGTAAGCAGGGTCAATCACCATGACCACATCTTCTTCGCCTTGCATCTCAATGGTTGGCGCTTCAGGTGCATCATTCACTGGCGTAACATCGATGTTGCCGTCGACTGAAATTGTCTCTTGGCCATCGCTAACGTTAAACGTCATTGGCACATCGCCATTGAAGTTTTCGTTTGGTGTAAATGACCAAGTACCATCTTCGTTATCTAGCAACTCACCCAAGCTAGGGTCGATTTGTAGACCAGAAGCCGACAGCTCGTCTGCGGTGTTATCGATGTCGGTAGCTTGAGCTAACAACATGTCTTGTGTGATAAGAATGGTGCTGTCTTCGGCTGTGGTTAGTTTCACATCCTCAGATTCAGGTCCATCGTTCACAGCCAGAACTTCGATACCTGCCGTTGTTGTTGCCGTTGCACCGTCATCATCGGTCACGACCACATCTAGGCTGATATCACCATTAAAGTTCTCGTTTGGCGTGAAGGTCACAGCCCCATTATCGTTTTGAACCAAGGTGCCGTCAGAGCCTGAGTAAGTCACGCTTTCAAGTGACACTTCACCATCAACGTCAGAGCTATTAGCAATTAACTGCTCAGGGCTGATTGTGATGGTGCCATCTTCGTTCATTTGGTAAGACGTAGAACCCGCTACCGGCGCATCGTTAACATCCGTTACCGTCACACCAATATTGGCATCGACTGTCTCAGTGCCATCAGTCACTGTGAAGCCTAGGTTGACATCGCCATTGAAGTTCTCGTTCGGAGCAAAGCTATAAGTGCCGTCACCGTTATCAGTGAACACACCTTCTGCGCCCGTGTAAGACACGTCAACGATAGACAAGTCATCGCCGTCAATGTCTGCAGCACCTGCTAGTAGGTCTGCATCCGTGAAGATTAGCGTTCCATCTTCCTCAACAGTAAAGTTTTGGTCTTCTGCTGTTGGTAGGTCATTGACTGGGTTAACCGTTAGGTCGACTCCAGCTTGAACAGTTTCAAGGCCATCTGACACATCGAAGCTCAAATCAATGTCACCGTTGAAATCAGCATCCGGAGTGATAGTAAATGAACCATCTTCGTTCGCTGTTACGGTCGCATTGTCACCTGCAGATAGGTTGCTTGCGGTTAGTGCATCACCATCAACATCGGATGCGTTAGCCAGCAACTGCTCTTGAGATAGCGTAATTGAACCGTCTTCATCAACCGAGTAAGCCACGTTTCCGGCCACTGGTGCGTCGTTAACTGCAATAACTTCAATACCAGCGGTAGTCTGAGCCGTTGCACCGTCGTCATCAATAACCGTCACATCAAGGTTGATGTCGCCGTTAAAGTTTTCGTTTGGTGCGAACGTTACCGACCCATCTTCATTTTGAACCAAGATACCGTCTGCACCTGAGTAGCTCACGCTATCAAGCGACACTTCACCGTCCACATCGGAGCTATTAGCAATCAACTGCTCAGGGCTCAATGTGATGGTGCCATCTTCGTTCATTTGGTAAGACGTTGCGCCTGCCACTGGTGCATCGTTAACGTCTGTTACCGTTACGTCGATGTTAGCATCGACCGTCTCTGTACCGTCAGATACTGAGAAGTCTAGGCTTACGTCACCGTTGAAGTTCTCGTTCGGTGCAAAGGTGTAGGTTCCATCGCCATTGTCGGTAAACACACCCTCTGCGCCAGTGTAAGACACGTCGGCAACTGAAAGCTCATCACCATCAATATCAGAAGCACCTGCTAGCAGTTGCTCGTCCGTAAAGGTAAGCGAACCGTCTTCTTCAATGGTGTAAGCGACATCTTCTACAACTGCGATGTCATTCACTGGATTCACAGTAAGGTCAGCCGTTGCAACAACCGTTTCAGTACCATCAGAAAGGTCGAAGCTTAGGTCAATATCGCCATTAAAGTCAGCATCCGGGGTAATGGTAAATGAACCATCATCGTTTGCCGTAACGGTCGCGTTATCACCGGCGGTTAGGTTGGCAGCGGTAAGATCATCGCCGTCCACATCCAATGCTTGAGCAAGCAGCTGCTCTTGGCTTAGTGTGATTGAACCATCTTCATCCACTGAGTAAGCCAAGTCACCTGACACTGGCGCGTCGTTAACCGCGATAACTTCAATACCCGCAGTGGTTTCAGCCGTTGCACCGTCTTCATCAGCAACGGTGACATCTAGGCTGACATTGCCGTTGAAGTTTTCATTTGGTGCGAAGCTGTAAGTACCATCACCATTGTCAGTAAAGATACCGTCTGCGCCTGAGTAGGAAACGTCGCTAACGGATACATCACCTTCAATGTCTGAGCTGTTCGCAAGAAGCTGTGCTTCAGAGATGGTAATCACGTTATCTTCGTCAACGCTGTAGGTCGTTGAACCTGCAACTGGCAAGTCATTAACGGCAATGACGTCGATACCTGCGGTTGTTTCAGCGGTTGCGCCATCTTCATCCATAACAGAGACATCAAGACTGATGTCACCGTTAAAGTTTTCGTTTGGAGCAAAGGTGTAAGTACCATCACCATTATCAGTGAATACACCATCAGTGCCGCTGTAGCTTACATCGCTGACAAACACTTCCCCTTCAACATCCGAGCTATTCGCTAGAAGTTGTGCATCGCTTAGGGTGATACTGCCGTCTTCTTCAACACTGTAAGTCGTAGAACCCGCTACCGGTACGTCGTTGATTGGAACCACTTGAACATCAATATTCGCCGATACAACATCTGTACCATCACTCACATCGTAAGTTAGGTCGACATTACCATTGAAGTTCTCGTTTGGAGCAAAGGTATAAGTACCGTCGCCGTTATCCGTGAACACACCGTCTGTACCTTCGTAGTTAACCGACTCGACAGAAAGGTCATCGCCATCAATATCCGTTGCACCAGCCAATAGCTGTTCATCGGTAAAGGTCAGCGAACCATCTTCATTAATGGTGTAGTCGTGGTCGTAAATTACAGAAAGGTCGTTAACTGCTGTTACGGTCACGTCTAGTTCCGCTGGAGTAACCCCACCGTTGCCATCGTCTACGTTGTAGCTAATCGAGAATTCACCATTGAAGTTCTCTTCCGGTGTAATGGTGTAAGTACCATCACCATTGTCAGTGATAAGAGCGTTCTCAATGGAAACATCTCCAACACTTGGTTCGTTACCACCCGTTTCACCAGAATCATCACCTTCCTCGCCGGTTAGCAATTCAGAGATATCAATGCCGTTTTCATTCGCGAGCGCTTCTTCTGCCGTTGGTAAATCAAACGCATTCTCGCTGCCTACATCTTGGCTTGGAACAATAACGCCGTTCACGATATCAAATACATGCCAGTGGTCACCCGATGGGCTTTCAGATAAATCAGGGCTAAAGGTTTCAACCAATGTATCGCCAACAAATACCTGAACCTGTACATCTTCAACACCATCTACATCCCAACTTCTGCTGGTGTAGTTGTGTACTGAATAGTGCATGTCAGCATCTTGATAATTTGGAATAGTGATGGTTTCAGGACCACCGCCATTCGTGTCATCTACATCTTGCTGAACGACATTACCTTCACCCAAATCATGGCTCATGTCGCGATAGTAAATATGGTCTAGCTCACTGCCATTCTCTGTATCGTAGAGCCATAGGTGGTTGTCCATATCACGTGGACTGTCACCCCATGTGACCACGATACGCATATCTGTTTCTTCAAGGACTTCAGATATTGCAGTCACGCCACCATTGGTATCTTCGCCTGCTGGAACTAGGAAGCTGCTAGTAATTGAGCCTTCTTGTTCAATCGTAACGGTACCTTGGTCAACAACTGGACCGCTCACAGAGTAGTTACCAGATTGATCGGTCACCGCTGTGTAAGAATGACCTGCGTTGTCGGTTAGCGTAACATCCGCACCTGCGATTGGATTGCCAGTTTCAGCATCCAACACTGTACCGGTTACGGTTGTTTCATCGCCCTGCTCTCCGATAATTGCGGTCATGTCATCGTCTTCGATGTCAGTCGCGAATTGTAGGAGCTCTTCTTGAGTAATGGTGTATGAACCGTCTTCTTCAATGGTTATCGCCACATCAGCAGAAACAATTGGCGCGTCGTTAACTGGGTCAACGGTTAAGCCTAAGTTAGCGGCAATTGGTGTGTCGCCATCGCTGATGCTGTAGGCAACATCGATGTAGCCATTGAAGTTTTCGCTTGGAGTGATTGAGAACGTGCCATCGCCATTGTCGACAATCGTTGCATCGTCGCCCACTAAGGTTAAGTCGGAAGCGACAAGGTCATCGCCCTCAATATCAGCGGCATTCGCAAGTAACTGCTCCTGCGTGATAGTGATGACATTATCTTCATCAACGTTCGCATAAACATCAGATGTCGTTGGCAAGTCGTTGACTGGGTTTACCGTCAGATCGGCGTTCGCCACAATCGACTCGGTGCCGTCCGAAATATCAAAGCTTAGGTCGATATCGCCATTGAAGTTCGCATCTGGCGTTACCGTAAAGGTGCCATCGCCATTATCAACAACGGTTGCATTATCGCCTGCGCTTAAGTTGCTTGCGGTCAGATCATCGCCATCCACATCAGATGCTTGAGACAGCAACTGCTCTTGAGTCAGAGTAATCGAACCATCTTCATCAATGCTGTATGCCAAGTCACCCGATACTGGTGGATCATTAATTGGAAGAACATCAATACTTGCGCTGGTGGCTACTGTCGCACCGTCTTCATCTGTCACCACTACATCGAGGCTAACATCGCCATCGAAGTTTGCGTTCGGTGCAAAGCTGAATGTGCCGTTGCCGTTGTCAGTAAAGATACCGTCAGCGCCTGTGTAAGTAACACTATCAATCGCCACTTCACCTTCAATATCAGAAGAGTTCGCCAACAGTTGCTCTGCACTGATGGTGATAACTTCATCTTCGTTGACTGAGTAGCTGGTTGAGCCTGCGATTGGCGGATCGTTCACCTCAAGTACGGTGATTCCCGCGGTGGTCGCTTCTGTTGCCCCTTCTTCATCGGTAACAACAACCGCTAAGCTCACATCACCATTGAAGTTCTCGTTTGGCGAGAAGGTGTAAGTGCCGTCACCGTTGTCTTCGAACACACCGTCACTGCCAGTGTAAGTCACGCTATCAATCGCAACCTCACCTTCAATATCTGAAGAGTTGGCTAATAGCTGTTCGTTACTGATCGTGATTGAGTTGTCTTCATGCACAGTGTAAGACGTGCTACCCGCCACTGGTGGATCGTTCTCAGGCGTCACGCTCACATCAATGTTGGCTTGAACCGTATCCGTGCCATCTGACACATCAAAGCTGAAGTTCACATCACCATTGAAGTTCTCGTTTGGCGCAAAGCTGTAGCTTCCGTCACCATTGTCGGTAAGCACACCATCAGCACCCGTGTATGTCACACCTTCGACTGTTAGGTCATCACCTTCAACATCCGTTGCACCTGTTAGCAGGTCAGCGTCAGAGAAGTTAAGAACCCCATCTTCACCAATAGTGAATGCTTGGTCTTGTAGCTCTGGCGCATCATTGACAGGTGTTACCGTCAAGTCTAGGCCTGCAGCAACCATGTCTTCCCCATCGGTTACATCGTAACTAAATTCGATATTACCGTTGAAGTTTTCACTCGGTGTAATGGTGAAGCTGCCATCGTCGTTCATTTGAACGGTCGCATTTTCATCATTGGTAGTTAGGTTGATTGCTGATAGGTCATCACCATCAATGTCAACAGCGTGCTCTAGCAACTGCTCTTGAGTTAGCGTGATGCTGTTATCTTCGGCTGTCACGGCACTGATATCACCATCAACTTCTGGAGCATCGTTCGCTGGCGAAATGTGAATCGTCACATCTTGTGTTGCCGTTGCGGTGGTGCCCGTATCAACATCAGTCGACGTCGCATTCACGGTTAGAACCACATCCCCATTGAAGTCACCTGAAGGGATAAACTCTAGCCCTTCTAGCTCACCTGGTTGCAATGACCATGTACCATCACCGTTATCAGTACCTGCAGAAAGCGAGCTGCCTTCCGGCACATCTTCAATCAAAATAGCAAGGTTTTCTGAACCATCGGTATCGGTTAGAGCGGCATCAATATCGAGTGGTACAGGTGTATCTTCGGTACCAATGATTTGGTAATCCGCGTCAGACACTGTGATTTCGATGTTGTCGATACCAAACGACTCATCACTCACACCTTGGTTCAAGGTTGAACCGAAGCCTAACTCAAGTTGGCCGTCTTCAACGGGTACCGTTAGGTTGATTTGGTGCGCTTGGTCGTTCCAACCGCTGAAGCCTTCACCTTGCGACACGCCGTGAACAACTTCACCCACTTCATTGCCCGCTGAATCGTACAATGTTGTAGTGCCATCTTGAGTTTGGAACGCCGAGTTGTCTAACGAAGTTAGCTCTTCGCCGCCGACAAAGATTTGGAATGACTCACCATCCCAAGAATCAATTTCGTAGAAACTGAACGAGATATTAACTTCGCTCACATCACTTGGAATGTCGTAAGTTTTGCTGACTGCTTCATCGCCACCAGTGCCACCAATACGACCTAGCATGTCACCTGATTCGAAGCCTTGTGAGCTTTCAGTACCGGTATTCCAACCGTTTGATCCAGACTCGAAGTTGTCTGACGCAATCACTAGGTCAGACGCAATCGACAGCTCTGGCATATCAACCACAGATTGAACATCAATTGTCGCTTCTGCTGGTACTGTCGCTGTACCGTCATTCACGTCGAACGTCACATTTACATTGCCGTCGAAGTTTTCATTCGGTGCGAATGTGTAAGTACCGTCGCCGTTATCAACCAAAGTACCGCTATCTGAAGCCACATTTTCAACCGATAGGTTATCGCCATCAATGTCGCCCGCATTTTGCAGCAGTTGCTCTTCTGTGAAGGTAAAGCTGGTGTCTTCTTGAGTCACAAATTGTGGCTCACCTACTGTTGGCAAGTCATTAACTGGGTTAACCGTTAGGTCAGCTGTTGCTTGAAGCGTCGCATCACCATCGGTAATGTCGAAGTTCAAATCAATGTCGCCATTGAAGTTCGCATCTGGCGTGATAGTGAAACTACCATCATCGTTTGCAGTAACTGTCGCATCACCACCAACGGTCAGGTTAGCCGCTGTTAAGTCATCGCCATCAACATCACTCGCTTGAGCAAGTAATTGCTCTTGGCTCAAGGTAATTGAACCATCTTCGTCCACGCTGTACGCCAAGTCGCCCGATACCGGAGCATCGTTAACAGGCAGAACATCAATGCTTGCGTTGGTCGCTACGGTTGCGCCGTCTTCATCAGTAACGACAACATCAAGGCTTACATCGCCATCGAAGTTAGCGTTAGGTGCGAAGCTGAATGTTCCGTCACCATTGTCGGTAAAGATACCGTCTGAACCTGTGTAGTTAACGCTATCAATCGCCACTTCACCTTCGATATCAGAAGCATTCGCCAACAGTTGCTCTGAACTGATGGTTATAACTTCATCTTCGCTGACTGAATAGCTGGTTGAGCCTGCGATTGGTGGATCGTTCACCTCAAGTACAGTAATACCCGCGGTGGTCGCTTCAGTTGCGCCCTCTTCATCAGTAATGACAACATCAAGGCTAACTTCGCCGTTGAAGTTTTCGTTTGGCGAGAAGGTGTAAGTACCGTCACCATTGTCTTCAAAAACACCATCAGCGCCAGTGTAAGTCACGCTATCGACTGCCACATCACCTTCAATGTCCGAAGAGTTAGCAAGTAACTGTTCGTCGCTGATGGTAATTGAGTTGTCTTCATGAACGGTGTAAGACGTGCTACCTGCAACAGGTGGATCGTTCTCTGGTGTCACGCTGACATCAATGTTGGCTTGAACCGTATCCGTGCCATCTGACACATCAAAGCTAAAGTTCACATCACCATTGAAGTTCTCATTTGGCGCAAAGCTGTAGCTTCCGTCGCCATTATCAGTAAGAACACCGTCCGCACCTGTGTAAGTCACGCCTTCAACCGATAGGTCATCCCCATCAATGTCGGTCGCACCTGTTAGCAAGTCTTCATCTGTGAAGTTCAAGATGCCATCTTCGCCAATGCTGAACGTTTGATCTTGTGGTTGTGGAAGGTCATTAACTGGATTAACGGTTAGGTCAGCCGTCGCAACCAGCGTATCTGTACCGTCGCTAATGTCGAACGTTAGGTCAATGTCACCATTGAAGTTCGCATCTGGCGTAATGGTAAAGCTGCCGTCATCGTTAGCAACAACCGTCGCGTCTCCATCAACAATCAAGTTAGAAGCAGTCAGGTCGTCGCCATCTACATCGCTTGCTTGAGAAAGAAGCTGCTCTTGGCTCAAGGTAATCGAACCGTCTTCCTCTACGCTGTATGCCAAGTCTCCTGATACTGGAACATCATTGATTGGCAGGACATCAACCGTAATATGAGTATCAACTTGAGCGCCGTCTTCATCTTGAATGGTCACATCCAACTGCACTTGGCCGTTGAAGTTTTCATTCGGAGCGAAGCTACATGTACCGTCACCATTGATTGAGAAGATACCGTCTGGGCCATCGTAGTTGATCTCAACAAGCTCAACATCACCTTCAATATCAGAAGCGTTCAGCAGAACTTGAGACTCATTGAAAGTCAGTACTGAATCTTCATCGATGGTGTATGACGTTGGGCCAGCAACTGGCGGATCGTTCACTTCTAGAACCGTAATGCCCGCTGTAGTCGATACGGCTGCATCGTCTTCATCCACAACAACCACATCAAGGCTAACTTCGCCATTGAAGTTCTCGTTTGGAGAGAAGGTATATGTGCCGTCACCGTTGATTTCTAGAACACCGTCACTACCACTGTAAGTCACGCTATCAATCGCCACTTCACCTTCGATATCCGAAGAGTTCGCTAGCAGTTGTTCGTTACTGATTGTAATAGAGTTGTCTTCATGAACCGTGTAAGACGTACTACCCGCAACCGGAGGGTCATTCTCTGGCGTAACGTTCACATCAATGTTAGCGGTTACCGTATCGGTACCATCTGATACATTGAACGAGAAGTTCACATCGCCATTGAAGTTTTCGTTTGGCGCGAAGCTGTATGTGCCATCGCCATTGTCGGTTAGGACACCATCTGCGCCAGTGTAAGTTACACCTTCAACACTTAGGTCGTCCCCTTCAATGTCCGTTGCACCTGTTAATAGGTCTTGGTCATTGAAGGTTAACACGCCATCTTCGCCGACTGTGAATGCCTGGTCTTGTGCTTCTGGACCATCGTTCACTGGTGAAACCGTTAGCTCTAGGTTGGTAGAGACAACATCATCACCATCAGACACATCAAACGTAAAGTTAACATCGCCATTGAAATCAGCTTCTGGCGTTAATGTGTACGTTCCATCACCGTTATCGGTAATCGTAACGCTCTCATCATCGGTTGCTAAATTCAGAGCCGTCAGCTGATCGCCATCGAGATCACGAGCATTAGCTAACAAGTCTTCTTGCGTAATGGTGATAGAACCATCTTCTTCTACTGTTGCTGCAACAGGCAGCGCTTCAGGTGCGTGCTCAATGTGCGCGCCTGTCGCGTTAATGTAGATGGTTTGAGAGACCGTTTCAGAATCATCATTCGATAGCTCTGTTGCGGTTGCCGTTACATGAACTTCAAACTGTTCGTTGAAGTCTTCTGGTAACTGGATTTGTAGTGAATTTTCGATAGCCGTTGTCGGTAAGTTCACCGTACCATCAGGGCCAACCGTTACTTCACCGCTGTAGATTTGGCTGTTCACTTCACCCACATCGATTGTGAAGTTGAAATCTGTGTAGTCAGCATCACCGCCGCCATACAAATCTTCAAAGCCGTAAACCAGCTCGCCGTCTTCATTAACCGTCGTGCGAGTATGTTCGATACCATCTTGGTTTAGCTGAGAGCTTGAACCACCATGGAAGATCGCGTCACCATTCTGGCCTTGAATCACTGTCTCGGTTCCATCAGCAGCCACAAAGACAAGTTGAGGATCAACCGTATCCATGTTCGCAGGCGAACCATCCTCAGCACGGAACTCGTACTGACCGTCTTGCATCGCATCAAAGTCGTTGTGCTGATGTCCGTTTGGAATTAAGAACAGGTTAAAGCTTTCGCCTTCCTCGACTTGGAAGCTGAATTGATCTTGCCCTGGAACAAGGTCGCCGCCACCACCAACTTGTGATGCGTTTTCGTAAACAACTTCAACACCTGTGATGTTGCCGTCTTCGTCTACTTTGTAGTAACCCGCAGCGTTTTGGTAGCCAGCCGTCTCACCTTCAAACGTTACTGTGATTTCAGTGTCGTTGTAACTGGTGATACCGTTCTCTTGGTCATTCAGAACGCCTTCGTTATCGTATTGAATAACCGAACCTTCTGGCACACCATCTACTGTAACAGTGAGTGTTTCAGACAAGTCTTGGTCGACAAGTGCCGCCGCAATGTTCAGTTCAACAATGCCGCCTGGCTCAACCAAAATAGCTTGGTCATCAACGTTAACGCCGTCGCCATCGGTTATCACAAGATCCGGCGCATCCGCGACTGCTTCAATATGAACGTTAAGGTCTTGTTCAACCTCATCCGTACCGTCTGTTACCGTAAAGCTGAACTGCAGATCACCACTGAAGTGCTCTTCAGGAACGAAGCTGAACGTGCCGTCACCATTGTCGGTGACTGTGCCTTCATCGCCAGAGTAATTGATGCTAGTAACGCTTAGGTCGTCGCCATCAATATCAATCGCACCACTCAACAGATCTTCTTGAGTGAACAGGATGCTGCCATCCTCTTCGATGTGGTACATGCCTGGGGCAACAATTGGAATGTCATTCACCGGATTCACGGTCAATGTCATATCATTAGACGTGCTCAGCTCACCATCGCTCACCTCATAAGTGAATGCAATATCACCGTTGAAGTTTTCAGAAGGTGTCACTGTGTACGTGCCATCACCATTGTCTACAATGCTGGCGTTCGGATCATTGGTTTCAAGCGAAGAAGCAAATAGCTCATCGCCATCTTGGTCGCTCGCGTTCTCCAACAGCATTTCTTGTGTAACGAGGATTGAACCATCTTCGTCGACATCTGCCACCATCGGTGTCGCTTCTGGCGCATCGTTGACGAACTCAACTTTTAGGTCGATGTTTGCGGCAACCACATCAGTGCCATCGCTCACATCAAACGCTAAGTCAACATTACCGAAGAAGCCTTGCTCTGGTGTTAATGTGTATGTTCCGTCACCATTGTCTGTGACTTCTACCGTGTCGCTTGCGCTCGTTACATTCACAACTGACAGTTCATCACCTTCAACGTCTGTCGCTTGTGCCAGTAATTCAGCTTCGGTAATAGTAATCGCTTGACCATCTTCCGTAGCGAAAGACATGTCAGGCACGTCTGGGGCATCATTGATTGGATTTACGGTTAGGTTGAGGTCAGCGGCAACAGTTTCGATTGCGTCAGTGACATCGTAAGTAAATTCAATCTCACCAAAGAAATCTGCACTTGGTGTAATCGTGAAGCTACCGTCTGGGTTTTCTACAACAACAGCATTTGGATCGTTGGTCGCAAAGTTAACCGCTTCAAGGTTATCGCCATCTACATCGGTTGCATTCGCTAACAGATCCTCTTGAGTAATAGTGATTGAACCATCTTCATCAACAGTGGCTTCAATTGGACCACTCACCTCAGGGCCTTCATTGACAATTTCAACGTCAATTCTTGCAGTGCTTGGTGCACTTGCTTGGCCATCACTGATATCGAAAGTCAGATTCACTTCACCGTAGAAGTCTTCTGCAGGTTCGAAGGTAAAGGTATTATCACCGTTATCCGTTAACGTACCTTGCGTTTGGTCTGCAAGTAATAGGTTTTCGACATGAAGAATGTCGCCATCAACATCGGTCGCACCAGACAATAGGTCTTTCGCTTCGATGATCATGGAGCCGTTTTCAAGCATTTGGGTGTGCAATGGTTCACCCGGAACCGGCACATCATTGACTGGTACGACCGTTAGGTCTAGATGCGTTGCAACTTCATCAGTTCCATCAAACACCTTGTAGTCGATGTCGATTTCACCATTGAAGTTTTCATTCGGCATGAAGGTAAACGTACCATCGCCGTTATCAACTAGCTCACCGTTATCACCACCGTAAGTGATGTCAGAAATAGACAGCGTATCGCCTTCCACATCTGTGGTGTTCGCTAGCAAGTCATCTGCACTGAACGTGATACCTTCATCTTCATCTGTCGATAGAACAATCGGGCCAGAAACGATTGGCGCATCATTTACTGATTCGAAATTGATATTGATGATATTGCTGTCTGTCAGCTCACCATCGGTAACTTGGTAACCAAGTTCGATTTCACCATGGAAGTTTTCATCCGGTGTTACCGTCCAAGTGCCATCACCATTATCGGTGAGTGTTGCATGCTCTGAGTTTTCACCCACTAGCTCTAGATTTTCAATATCAAGGTCGTCGCCATCAATATCAGATGCTTGCGCCAGTAGTTGCTCTTCGGTAATCACAACCGAAGCAAACTGGGCAGAACCATCGGTATCGACAGTAATATTCGGAAGATCAGCCGTTAACTCGATTTCGTTGTCACCCGCATGGATATTCAACTCAACCGTTTCAGTAATCTCTGAGCCATCTACACCAATCGATGTAAACACCGCTTCATCATGACAAGTTTGTGACACTGTCATGTTTTGAACGACGTAAGTACCATTACCTTGCACGGTACCAAGCTCAAAGTAGGACACTGGTTGATCAACCGTTAGCGTGTAATCTGTCTCGAAAGTACCACGGTCTTCTTTGTGGTAAGTCATCGAGTCAATTAGGTCGCCATCCTCATTGAACGCTTTGATTTCTACTTCTGTAAAGTGACGAGACTCTTCCATGAACCAGCCACCCAAACCATCTAGGTGGAAACTGATTTCATTGATGTCTTGACCTTCAACTGAAACCGTCAGTTTCTCATCACCACTTAAGCCTTGGCGGTCAGTATCACCGATACCATGACCAATGTGGGTGTTGCCATTCCAGGCACCAAGAGGGTCATCGTTACTTTGAACAGTTACCGTTAAGTCACCATCTGAGAACTCACGCGTATAAGGGTCAACTTCTGTACCCCAATCATCCACACTCGCGTTATCGTCAAACGTACCGATTTGTGTGGTGTGTGTACCTTCAGCAAGAGCATCTTCACTTGGAACAAAGCGCACTTCGGTATCTGCAGGAACTTCTTGTCCTACTTCCAGTACCACCCATTCGTCATTCACATTTGCTTCAATGATGCCGTTTTCTGGCGCTTGGTCTAAACGTAGTGCTGGTTCTTCACGAAGTGTCACACCAACTGTTTGGTCTTCTTGCGCTTGGATGAAGATTTCATCGCCCGCTTCTGGCGCATCGTTGACAGGGTTAACCGTCAAGTCGAGTGTCGTCAGAACTTCATTCTCACCATCACTGATGCTGTATGTGAAGTCCAACTCGCCATTGAAGTTTTCTGTGTGCGTAATAGTGAATGAACCATCGTCATTAGTAACAATTGTCGCATCTGGATCGTTGGTTTGTAGGTTAGATGCCGTTAACTCATCACCTTCAACATCGGTCGCATTAGCGAGTAACTGCTCTTGAGTAATGGTGATTGAATTATCTTCATCGACTTCAGCCTGAATGCCCGAAGTTTCAGGTCCGTCATTCACAGCGATAACATCGATGCCAGCGGTTGTGGTTGCGGTTGCACCGTCTTCGTCAACGACAACAACGTCTAGTGAAATATCACCATCGAAGTTTTCATTTGGCGTAAAGGTGTAAGTACCATTGCCATTATCAACAAAAGAGCCGTCATCACCGGAGTACGATACTCCAGACAGTGAAACATCACCTTCTACATCGGAAGAGTTTGCCAATAATTGCTCATCACTGATCGTGATTTGGCCATCTTCTTGAACTGTGTACGATGTTGAGCCCGCTACTGGTGGGTCATTCTCAGGCGTTACGCTGACATCAATAACAGCTGATGTTGAATCAGTACCGTCAGAGACATCGAATGAGAATTGAACATCACCATTGAAGTTCTCGTTTGGAGCAAAGCTATATGTGCCGTCGCCATTATCGCTAAGAACACCATCTGCACCAGTGTAGAGCACGTTTTCAATCGACAGTTCATCACCATCAATATCCGACGCACCTGCAAGCAGGTCAGCATCGGTGAAGAGTAACGTACCGTCTTCTTCAATCGTGAACTGTTGATCTTGCGCTTGTGGCAAGTCATTAACCGGATTCACGGTAATGTCTAGGCCAACTTGAACTGAACCACCATCGTTATCGATGATATCGAAGTTCAGATCTAGGTCACCGTTGTAATCTGCGTTCGGTGTGATGGTGTAGCTGCCATCATCATTGTGTTGGATGGTCGCATTTTCATCAGTAGATAGATTGATAGCTTCTAAGTTATCGCTATCGATATCACCTGCTCTTGCTAGCAATTGCTCTTGGCTTAGCGTGATGGAGCTATCTTCATTGATGGTGTAAGCCAAATCGCCCGATACTGGCGCATCATTGATTGGCAATACATCAACGTTAATGTGTGTTTCAACCGTTGCGCCATCTTCATCTTGAATGGTCACACCCAGTTGAACCTGACCATTGAAGTTTTCGTTGGGTGCAAAGCTGCATGTACCATCACCATTTACAGTGAAGATACCGTCAGAGCCATCGTAGTTAATGCCAACAAGTTCTACATCGCCTTCGATATCCGAAGCATTCACAAGAATCTGAGATTCACTGAACGTCAGAACCGAATCTTCGTCAATGGTGTATGACGTTGGACCCGCAACTGGTGGATCGTTCACTTCAAGAACGGTAATACCTGCTGTGGTTTCATCAATTGCACCTTCTTCATCTGCAACAATCACATCAAGGCTGATATCACCGCTGAAGTTTTCATTAGGAAGGAAGGTATAGCTGCCATCGCCGTTATCTTGGAACACACCATCAGTGCCACTGTAAGTCACAGTATCAACCGACACCGCACCTTCAATATCCGAAGAGTTAGCTAGCAACTGTTCATCAGAAATTGTGATGGCATTGTCTTCATTGACCATGTATGAGGTTGAACCCGCAACTGGCGGATCGTTCTCAGGAGTCACACTCACATCAATGTTAGCGCTGACTGTTTCTGTGCCATCAGACACATCGAAACTGAAGTTCACATCGCCATTGAAGTTCTCGTTTGGCGCAAAGGTATAAGTACCATCACCGTGGTCGGTCAGTACGCCATCACCACCTGTATAGCTAATACCTTCAACGGTTAAGTCGTCGCCATCAATATCGGTGGCACCGGTAAGTAAGTCGGCGTCTGTAAATTGAAGCGTACCGTCTTCTGCGATACTGAATTGTTGGTCTTGAGGAACCGGCAAGTCATTAACTGGGTTAACAGTAAGATCGGCGGTTGCTTGAACCGTGTCAGTACCGTCAGTGATGTTGAATTGAATATCAATGTCACCATTGAAGTTCGCATCTGGTGTGATGGTGAAACTGCCGTCATCGTTAGCTACAACCGTCGCATCACCACCAACTGTTAAGTCACTTGCGGTTAGATCTTCGCCTTCTACATCGGACGCTTGAGACAACAGCTGATCTTGGCTCAGTGTGATTGAACCATCTTCGTTAACGTTGTAAGCCAAATCACCAGACACTGGCGCATCATTGATTGGTAATACGTCAACATTGATGACGGTTTCCACTTCTGCACCATCTTCATCACGAATGGTGACATCAAGCTGAACTTGGCCATTAAAGTTCTCATTTGGAGCGAAGCTGCAAGTGCCGTCACCATTTACTGAGAAGATACCCTCAGGGCCATCGTAGCTAATACCAACAAGCTCAACATCCCCTTCTACATCTGAGGCGTTAAGCAACACTTGAGACTCACTGAAGGTAAGTACTGAGTCTTCATCAATGGTGTAAGACGTAGGGCCTGCAACCGGCGGATCGTTCACTTCAAGAACATTGATGCCCGCGGTCGTTGAGTCGGTCGCACCATCTTCATCAGCAACAACCACATCCAGTGCAATTTCACCGCTGAAGTTCTCATTTGGCGAGAAGGTGTAAGTGCCGTTACCATTGATTTCGAGGACACCGTCGCTACCAGAGTAAGTCACGCTGTCTATCGATACATCACCTTCAATATCTGAAGATGTTGCCAATAGTTGTGCATCAGAAATGGTAATCGAATTATCTTCATTCACCGTGTAGGACGTTGAGCCCGCAACAGGCGGATCGTTCTCAGGAGTCACGCTAACATCAATGTTTGCAGACACGGTATCGGTACCGTCTGACACATCGAAGCTAAAGCTCACATCACCATTGAAGTTTTCGTTTGGAGCAAAGCTATATGATCCCTCACCCAAGTCAGTCAGTACGCCATCAGTGCCTTCATAAGTGATGCCCTCAACCGTCAGGTTATCACCTTCAACGTCTGTCGCGCCTGTAAGCAGATCCGCGTCTGTGAACTGTAAAGTACCGTCTTCTGCAATACTGAACTGTTGGTCTTGAGGTACTGGCAAATCATTTACTGGGTTAACGGTTAGGTCTGCAGAAGCTTGAACCGTATTGGTGCCATCAGAGATATCGAAGCTGATATCGATGTCACCATTGAAGTTCTCATCTGGCGTGATGGTGAAGCTGCCGTCATCATTAGCTACAACCGTCGCATCACCGTCGACCGTTAGGCTGCTGGCCGTCAAGTCATCGCCTTCCACATCTGATGCTTGAGAAAGCAGCTGCTC
>NZ_JBFRUJ010000079.1:0-2033 GCF_041474575.1 Vibrio sp. 10N.222.51.C5 | reverse complement strand
GTAAGCGTGTCATGAACACCGCATTCTAATCTTTCAGCACGAAGAATAAGATCATCTCTCCAACCCAAAGGAGAGTTGAAATGGCAAAACGACGCACCAACCTAGAATGGCAATCACTGTTTGAACAATATGAAAGTAGCAGTGTTACCCAACGCGCTTTTTGTGAAGAGCATGGACTGAGTTTATCCACGTTCTTCGCCAAACGGCGTCAACTCCAAACAGCAAACCAATCGGAATCTGTCGGATTTGTTAGAGCCGAAATCGTTGAAAAGACAACCAAGTATCAGGCCCAGATAGCTACGGCGAACATGACACTTCTCATCAATGATGTGGAGCTGAGCATTCCTCAAGGCACGCCAGCCACCTATCTTGCTGAACTCATTGGAGCGTTGTCATGAAAGGTATGCTCAGCGCTTCAGACATTTACCTTTATCGTGAAAGCGTCGATTTTAGAAAGTCCATCAACGGCCTTGCAGCGATTATCGAAAATGATACTGACTTGCCTCTTGGCAGCGGTGCGCTGTTCCTGTTTACCAATAAACAGCGCGATAAGATTAAAGTGTTGTACTGGGATAAAACAGGCTTCGCCCTCTGGTATAAACGCCTTGAAAAAGCCAAGTATAAGTGGCCTTCAAAAGAGAAAAATCAGGTGTTTACCCTCACTCAATTTGAGCTTGACAGACTGCTTTCAGGCTTCACAATTATCGGCCACGAACCCATCAAAATAAACGATTTTACAATGAGTTAATCGAGAATAAAGCCTTATTCTCCAAGCGTTAACGGCACGATTTTAGTATAATCAATGCTATGAAAAAGACGCCAAATATCGACCCAGAAAGCCAAGATGTTGCCGAGCTACAAGCGATGGTAGCTGCTCTGATGTCGGAGAAAAATGAGTGGAAACAAGAGCGCCAATCGCTGCTTGAACAACTCAAACTCGCCTTCGACCGTCAGTTCGCGAAACGCTCGGAGGCATTAAAGCCTTACGATGAATCACAAGGTGACCTCTTCAACGAAGCGGAATGTGAAGCCGTTAAAGAAGACGAGGTTGAGGTGACAACCACGACCACAACGAAAAAGCGCGGTAAACGTAAACCTCTGCCTAAGACCTTGCCTCGTGAGGTTATCGAACTTGATGTAGACGACCATGAAAAGCAGTGCGCTTGCTGCAATCATAGCCTGCATAAAATCGGTGAAGACCGCAGCGAGAAGCTAGAGTTCACGCCAGCGGTACTCAAAGTGTTGGAATATGTTCGTCCTAAGTACGCTTGCCGCCAGTGCGAGAAAACAGGTGACAGCAGCCGTATCGTTCAGAAGCCATCCCCTCAGAGTCTCATCCCTAAAAGCTTCGCCACAGAAAGCTTGCTGACCAACATCATTCTTGGCAAATACCAATACGCGATGCCACTTTATCGCCAAGAATCGCTGTTTACCCAGTCGGGTATCGAGCTATCACGCACCACCATGGCAAGGTGGGTTATCCAAGTCAGTGAGAAGTTCGCCCCGCTGTATGCCGCCTTGAAAGAGCACCTACTTCAACAAGTGGTGGTTCAAGCGGATGAAACGCCGCTCAATGTGCTCAAAGAAGAGAAGCTGTGTTATATGTGGCTCTACTGCTCAGGCGCTGACTCACCCGAAGCGGCACTGCCGAATGTGAAAAATATTGCCTTGTACGACTATCAAAACAGTCGCGCGAGGGCGTGTCCCGTGGACTTTTTAGGTGACTACAACGGTTATCTACAAACCGATGGCTACGCGGCTTATGATGGACTTCATCACGTCACCAAGGTAGGGTGCTTAGCGCATGCTCGTCGCAAGTTCATGGATGCTAAAAAGCTTCAAGGGAAAGGTAAATCGGGCAAGGCTGATAAGGCGCTGGCTAAAATCCAAAAACTCTACGGGATAGAATCACGCTTAAAAGGTGCGCCTGCCGAAGAGCGAAAAGCAGAGCGTCAAGCGTATGCCAAGCCGATACTGGATGAGCTTTACCAATGGATGACAACCCAGAAGGTGATAGGCTCTAGCCCACTAGG
>NZ_JBFRUJ010000078.1:0-14313 GCF_041474575.1 Vibrio sp. 10N.222.51.C5 | reverse complement strand
ATCGCTTCCTCATCAATCCAGAATGTCAGTGAACCACGATTGATTAGGGCTTGGTTATATTGTTTCCAGTTAGTTGTTCTGTAGCGAGGCTTTGGCATTGCTCTAAGTATGTGAGTGAACTTAGATGATCTGATCGTAGCTTTAAGCATTAGTTCCCTGATTTAGGAAACAAAGCCCATGGAAGACATAATAATGAATAACAAGCTCACTCTGCCACGTACTGCATGGATAGCATTACTCACAAGCTTATCGGCCGTAGCGCCGGTGCTTGCACAAGCCAACACTATTGTTCAAACACAAACACCAGTTCAAGCGCAAACATCTGTTCATAACCAAAGTGCTGACCAGATCTTTATCAATGCTGATATATACGGGCATCGTGAGTCGGACTCGATCGTTACCCACAAAGGCAAGATCATCTTCATTGGTAACCAATCACAGGCGCAAACTTTTCAAGGGCAAAGCACTGATGTCATTGATTTAGACAATGCCTTTGTCCTTCCGGGATTTATTGATAACCATAACCATGTGTTTGAAGCCGCCTCAGAGCTGGGTGGCAATTGTGAACTCGACTCTGAAGCAACGTTAGAAGAGCAAATCCCCTACTTAGAAGCGTGTAAGATCAATGCTGATACCGATGGCAGAGGTTGGCTTATGGGCTATGGTTTTTCTTTGGAAGCGACGCTCGATAGCGACTCTGACTACACGCCACTAGAGATCATCGACAGTGTCTTCCCTAATCGCCCCGTGGTGCTTATGGAGCAGACTTCACACTCGATGTGGGTCAACTCAAAAGCACTAAAAATCGCTCGAATCAGCCAACAATCGCCAGATCCACAAGGTGGCGCTTATTTAAAAGACCAAGACAGCGGTAAGCTCAATGGCATCTTATTAGACAATGCTGGCGATCAACTGATGGAGATGGCTTGGAACAGCCAAAGCGAACTGTTTGATCAAAGCTACCAAGGGTTAATGTTCGGGCTTGAGGAAGCGGCAACCCACGGCATCACCACCATTGGCGACGGTCGCATGTATTGGAAACGAGGTTGGTATGACGTTTGGCTAGAGGCCGAGCAAAATCAAGACTTAACGGCGCGCGTGTCGCTGCGCCCTTGGGTATACCCATCGATGGCAATACCTTCTCAATTAGAAGTCTTTGAGAAGATGTATTCCGACGATAAAAGCCGTCTGTTACTTGTCGATCAGGTGAAAATGTACAGTGATGGCATCTTCGTCAACGGCACAGCCAAAACGCTCGCGCCCTACTTAGATACTTATCTGCCCCAATCTCCTAATGGCTTGAACTATATTCCGCCAGAACAAATGAAAGAATGGTTAACTGCGCTCGAGAAAATCGGCTTTAGCGCCCACATTCATGCGATTGGTGATGGAGCGGTTCGTGAATCTCTTGATGCGATAGAAAGTATTCGCAAACAAGGTTCAACCAAACCCTACACCCTAACCCATGTCGAATTAATCAATGATGAAGATGTGCCACGCTTTCGCCAGTTAGATGTAACTGCAGATTTCCAAGTTGGCTCTGATTACGTTGCAAGGCATCAACACCAATGGGCCGAAGCTTTCCTTGGTGCTCGCCGTGCCAAAGCCATGATGAACCTCGATGCAATACTCAAGACCGACGCCAATATCACCTTAAGCAGTGATTGGAACGTACACGACATCAACCCATTGGTCGGCATCGCGAACAGCTTAATCATGGGCAAAACCGGCCTAACCGATATCTATACCGCCATCGACGCTTACACGCTCAATGCCGCCAAAAGTCTTGGGATTGAAGACGTAACAGGTTCTATTGAGGTAGGAAAATCCGCTGACTTCGCCATTCTCGACCGCGACATCACCACAGTGTCAGCAAGACAAATCGCCAAAACTCAGGTGTTGATGACGGTGTTACGCGGGAACGTGGTTTACGAAAAATAGAGCCAATTCGCGTATCGAATTGGTTATCGCAACTCAAACGAAAACGAAAACGAGCCAGCTTATTCAACTGGCTCGTCTGTTATTCACATCTGTATTTTAGTTCTGTTACGCGTTGGTCTCTTTAAGCGCTTTCACATGTGAATCTTGTTTGTCATCCAGAGCAAAGTAGATCTTCGATACAATCACTTCAGCAACCAGAATCGTAAATACCACAGCGAAGAAAGCAACCACGCCGCCCCAAGGTCCTGTAAAACTCACCTTATCTCCGAACAGAAGGTTAATCGCTTCTAGCATCACGAATTTTGAGCCCACCAAGATAATGTAAGTGGTGATTGCTCGGTACACCTTAGGTGCAGTGCCCGGCTTGCTTTTGAAGTGTTCAGCAATCTTGTGCTCTAAACCAATAGAGAGCTTCAATAATAGCTGCAACAACAACGCCGCAATCAAAGATATAGTGAAAGACTCAATGTTGACGAAGTCCCAGTACTCATCGAAGAAGTTAAGCACTACTAAGTCCACCAGCACGGCTAACGTGTAACCTACGAATAGACGTTGTGGTGTGTTGAACCCGTAAACTTTGTCTGATTTAGTCATTCTGTCTCTCTCTAATCTAATTTGATAAGTCGCCTTGATTTGAAATACATCTTAGCGTTCGAATCGAAGCAAAACTTACCATTTCATGACATCGCCAACATTCATTCCTCAAATTAATGATTCGACAAAAATCCCCTTTGCCTCTCTTATAGCAATAGCAAAAACACGCCCAATTCATCACTGTCACCAAATGGCCATTCTTCAAATGCTGCGCCCCATAAGATGACTCCATCAGCGACACACACTCATTTCCAAAAGGTGCAGATTATGAAAAAACTAATCACTAACGCGAACGTATTTAACGGTGTTGATAACAACTTAATCGAGAACGTATCAATCCTCATCGAAGATAACTTGATCACTCAGATTGGAGAGATTGACCCAACGATTGCCGATGAAACGATTGATGCTCAAGGTGGCACGGTCATGTCAGGCCTGATTGATGCGCACGTTCATATCACTTTATCTGCACCATTCAATGTCATTGATACCATGACGCGTGAAGAAGTGGCGATTCGCTCAGCAAAGATTTCTGAAGAGATGTTAATGCGTGGCTTTACCACCATTCGTGATGTAGCAGGTAACACGCTTGGCCTTAAAAACCAGTATCGACAACGGCTATGCCACTGGCCCACGTATTCTGCCTTCAATGGCAGCTATCTCACAAACCTGTGGTCACTCCGATTACCGTCAAAACCAAGCACAAGAGCGTTTAGCAAACGGCCATGAAGACTCACCTATGAGGAAGCTTGGCGCAATGAAAGTGGCAGATGGTCGTTCAGAAGTCTTAAAAGCGGTTCGCGAACAGCTATTTATGGGCGCATCCCAAATCAAGATCATGGCGGGTGGTGGCGCATCTTCAACGTTTGATCCGCTAGACACATTGCAGTTCACATCTGAAGAGATGAAAGCTGCGGTTGATGCCGCTTCAGATTACGGCACTTATGTCGCTGCGCCGAGCAGCTGAAGCGGGCGTGATGTCTTTCGAACACGCGACCATCATGGACGACGACATTGCCGAGATCATTAAAGAGAAAGGCATTTGGGTGATTCCTTCTTACTTTACCTCTTCATTGATTGCAGAGCGTAAGATCCCACTACCAAACGAAGAGACATACCGCAAAACAGAACGCGTAGGTAAAGCCATGTTCAAGTCGGCAGAACTGATTAAGAAATACGATATCCAAAACATCGCCTTTGGTACCGACTGTGTGGGTGAAACCAACGTTCATGCGACACAATTGAATGAACTTGGTGCGATTGAGCAAGTATTCGATACCATCACCGCGCTTCGCATGGCGACATCAAACTGTGGACGTTTGTTCGAGATGTCGACTTATCAACACCCGTACCAAGAAGGCAAACTTGGTCAAGTGGTTGAAGGCGCGTATGCCGACCTATTGATCATCGATGGCAACCCACTGGACAGTGTTGCTTGTGTGGCAAACACAGAGACACAAAAACTGATCATGAAAGACGGCAAGGTGCACAAAAACACGCTTTAGTGTTCAATATACTCACTAAGTAATGAAACCTCTCAGGCAAGCAAGCGAACTTTATAGTCGTTTGCTTGCCTTTTTATTAAGCGCTGTTTTATTGCTACTATTAAACTCAGGTTATTGATTTATGGATAAATCGGGGTGGGATAAGGTTGAAATTAGAATGAAGCTATTACTTACTGCACGCTTAATCAGCACAGTGCTATTACTCAGTTCACTGCTGTCAGGGTGCGGTAACTTTAGAAATCTATCTAATGAGATACAAGCCATCGACTCCATAACCAATCAATACATGGTTACCTTGAATCAACATGCCTCCGGTTCTGCCGTGGTGATTGAACAAATCAAAGACATTAACAAAGGCGAGGTTGATGGCTACGATGGCATCATAGACAGTGACAGTATTCACTTACATGTATCGAATAACATCCACTACCTACTTATCTTTGAAGATAAGAATCAAGACCTTACCCTACAAGCCGATGAAGCTTTCAGTGTAATCAACCTACGTGATCACCAAGACAGATCAACAATAGAAGTCTCACTAACGGTTAATGAGAGTGAAGCCCCAAGAGCGTTTGTTGATCGTTCACTACCTTCACTGTTAAAAATCGAATTGGATTTGATCGACATAGGCACAGTCGTGAGCTTGGAAGCTCCACCTTTTGACAGAAAAAATGGCAAACTCGGCATGTGGCAGCCGCTGACCTTTTTGCTCGAAGATAACGCTGGGCTCTACTTTCTGTCAGAGTTCGACCCAAACAAAATCCCGATCTTGTTTGTGCATGGCATCAACGCCACTGCGTTAGATTTTGCCCCACTGATTGAAAAAGTCGACCAATCTAAATATCAGATCTGGGTCTTTAACTATCCTTCAGGCTTATCTCTGGCTTTGAACTCCAAAGGCCTGAATAACCTCATGCACACGGTGTTAACGGAATACAAAATCCAACAATTACATGTTGTGGCACATAGTATGGGCGGGCTTGTCGCCACCAACAGTCTTCGCCAGTGCCGTATTGGGCAGCTATGCGATTTTGTAAGCAGCGTAGCCACCATATCTTCGCCGTTTGGTGGTGTCGAGTCTGCTAAACAAGGGGTCGAGTACTCTCCCGTAGTAATGCCGGCATGGGTTGATTTAAATCCAGACGGGAAATTTATCGCTGACTTATTAATTGACAGCAGTAAGATTCACATTCCCCACTTTTTAGCCTTTGGTTATAACTCGGGCGACCTATTTAATACCAACAGCAACGATGGTGTGATCAATTTATCAAGCCAATTGTCGCGCCCAGCCCAACTCCACGCGTCACAAATCCTCGGCTACAACGAAACCCATTTGAGCATCTTAGATAACGATGACCTTTTTGAAGACCTGTCCGAGTTTTGGTTAAGAGCTGAAGAAGCACATTGATTTATGATTCGGTGCACTAGGCGGCGTAGGTAAATCAGATATTAAAATTGGAACGCTTAGGCATTCCAATCTTTTGGGTGAAGCGTAATGTTTTTCTGAATTGAGAGCATTGATATCCTGTGCGTTCGGGCTGATTTCGAACACCCACCCCCTCTAACTCCCCCTCCAATTAAGTTTATCCCCCCTCTAGATTGACGACCGAGGGGGAGAACCTTCTTTAGCGCTGAATGTGTAACTGCACATGTAACGATCTGTATTCAGTTCCTCCCCTTTCTACGAACCACAATGGATTGTAGATACTGATTAAGGGGAGGCTAGGAGGGGATTTTTAGTAGGACTAACACGGATTTGCCCCGAAACGTGTTTAGGTACCAGTAACATTCATGAGAATAATTTGGGAAACAAGCTGTTGTCCAAATGTGAGCTACTACTTTTTGCCACTCAATTCTCGGGTGCACAATTCGACTAAAATTCAGCAGTTATAAATGGCGGGGTGATTGTAGAACCTGCAAATTATTGGGGTGAATGCATTTTACCTTGCTAATTGTATTCTTTTTCAGCGTAGTTTCTAATTTTTGTCATAATATTAGAAATAACATCATGCTGCTCTAGTGAGGGTGAGAAGAATATACCAATGTGGTAATCAAGGCTATTCACTAATTCGAATACATCTAACTCCACGATTGAATCTTTCGAATAGTGTTTTTCTACATGTTCAGTTGGTAAAACAGCCCACCCATCCTTCTCTAGTAACTCAATTAAAACGTCCTTAGTACTGACTAACTGATATTGAGGAGAGATATTTGACCCTTGAATCGAGGCATTGAAGTAGTGCTCGTAGATAAATTGTTTCTCCAGTTTCAAATCAGAAATTTTTACCATCCTATTTGCAAGGTGACTTTTTGCTCCGGCATAGACTTTGTGTTGTATTCGGCCAAGATTTATATAATTAACTTCATTTTCTGGTTGAACTAACATCTTGATTGTCATTAATGCTAGATGAGCTTGACCACTAATCAGCTCGTCAATGGTTTCTTTTCGGCCTCGATGCAACCAGTTTAATTGGATGTTTGGGAAGTCTTTGCTTATGGCTGAGTTGATATGATGAATCAATGATATAGGAATGGTGGTGTCATGGTTAATATTGATGATGAGTAAGTCATTGTTAAAGGAGTTAAGGGCTGTAAGTTCAAACTCTTCTATTTGCCTTACAATTATTTTTGCCCTTGGGTATAGTTTTTTTGCGGCTAAAGTCGGTAGAGTTGAGCGGCCTTTCATTTCAAATAAAGGCAACCTCATGTTGTCTTCCATAACTGAAATATGTTCACGGACAGTTGTTCTGTCTCGATTTAAAAATCTAGCCCCTGCACTAAACGAGCCTTTATCGAAAACTGCACAAAAACTAACTATTTGATCTTTCGTGAACATATGTAGTCCCATTTAAATAATCTATACACAGGGGGGGATTCCCCCTCAAGTGCGTCTTTTTACTATAGCACTCTCGTAATAAGCTTTATATCGAAAATCATAAACTTTTATGCGAGGTCAACTATGTCAAAATTTAAAGCAGGACTACCGATTGCTATCCTAAGTAGTGCGGTAATTGTATTCTCTTCCCAAGCTAGTTCCGACTTGGGTTTCAAAATGACGCCTAAGGTAACGTATGGGTTTGGTAATGTCACAACCGATGAGATAGTTCATTCAAGAGAGTTGTGGATGAACGTATTTGAGCCTACAGACAAGAGTCATATTAAAGAGACAGCTATTGTGATGACATTTGGCGGTGCGTTTCATCAAGGTTCGCCCGATTTAAGCTTCAATGTTGGCGGTGCGCAAGATACTTCTATGAATGACTATTGCCAAAGGTTTGCAAAACAAGGGTATGTTTGTTTTGCAATAGATTATCGATTAGCTCCCGAAAATCCATTACCAACAGGCATTGGTTACACGGCTGAAGATTTGGACCTTGAAAGTATTAGTTCAATGTCTCAGCAAATTAACCTAGTTAGACACCAATTAGGATATGACCAGCTAGACTTCAATAACCCTTCTGAGAAATCGATCATTGATAAAGCGATTTTATCTGCTGCTGAAGACTTACGTAATGCGGTTGGTTATATCAAAGAAAACTCGAATGAATATGGATTCAATTCATCAAAGGTAGTATTGGGAGGATTCTCTGCTGGCGCTGTAACTAGCTTGAATGTTGCTCATGGAATGAAGTTACCTGTTGCTGGTACGTTCATGCTTTCTGGTGGTCCTGCTGGCTTTGACATCATAAAGAACACTACCAATTTTGAAGCATCTAGCCCTGTATTACTCTTTCAAGGGCAGAATGATTTGCATGCTGCATTCTCGATCAATCCACCTCTGCTTGAACACTATAAACAAGAACAAATTGAAAACACGTTTGCTTGGGTACCAGGGTTTGGACATTTCTATCCTGCGGAGGCTGTTAGCTTATCTGGTGACGGAATGAGAATGTCAGTAGAGCAACGCATTATGAACTTCGTAAGTAACATTGACCAAAGAAGTAACTAGAACTTTCCCATTGATAGATTAAAAAAGCAGGCAGGATGCAAGCAGTGGGAGTAGCTTCCCATAATCTTAGAGGTATGCAATATCAAAATTCATCAAACAACGTTGACATATGAACAGATCCCTAGCGTCTATGCCTTGTTAGAATCTGAAATATTTATGTGGGTCGTAACCACTGCTACTGTTTTACTATTTGTTTGGATCGCAGCGAAGTTATGGCATATCCATTCAATCCCTAAGAAGTTAGCTAAAGAAAAGAACCTGTCACAAGCTAAGTTTGTAATTTGGTTATGTCTTTTGGGGTTGATCTGGAAGCCATTATGGGTTGTTGCCGTATTAACGATAGTCATTGATTGGGATAAATTTCAACTTTGGATAAAGGAGGCTAGGTCATGAAAGAGATTATGGTTCCTTACCTTTTGTTAGTGTGGTTACTGTTTAAATTTAAGATACTAAAACGAACACCGAAAAATTATTTTTGGACCACGTTTGTAGGGGTTGTATTACTACTGATTTTATTTGTATCTCACCGCTTCTATTCTCCTGCCGATTTGACTAACTCAACAACAGTCAAAGCGCCACATGCGATTGTTGCGCCTCCGTTCGGTCAGCAGATAGATACTATCTATGTTGAGCACAATCAGGTGGTAGAAAAGGGAGAGATTCTTTATACCCAAAGAGACGACAAATTAACCTCGATTAAAACAGGGTTGAATGCGAGTAAATTAGAGTTAGCTCGTTCGATAGAAGCGCAAGAAATCAAGCTTGCACAGGCTATGAGAGACCATAAGAGAAATTTGGGGTTGGAACATCATGCGACAGCAAGGGATGTGGAATTATCTTCGGATATGATAGCTACAACTAAAGCCGATATAAACGTGCTTTACGCAAAGCATGAAGGATTAGAAGCGAAGTTAGGGGATGTCGAATTTGAATTGGATAGGTTGACGGTACGAGCACCATTTAAAGGCATGGTTACTCATGTCTACATTGCTAATGGTTCTCGTGTTGGCGGTTTGCATTTATGGGATATTGAAAATAAGTTCATCGAAATGCGAATACCAGAACAAGCTTACCAAAACATTAAAAGGGGGCAGTTTAGCGAATTCTATGTAGATGCTTACCCAGCTCAGGTATTTAGAGCGCGAGTTCATAGCATTGTAGAGGCTACTGGAGAAGCTCAGGGGAACTTGATGCCGGTTGAGCAAATGGTATCTGGCCACATACAAAGAGGGGCTGCTCCAATTGGACGGACAGTAATATTAGAAGTTGATAGTAAAACTATGGATATGCTCCCTATAGGAAGTACTGGCACAGCATGGATTAGTGCTAAAAAACCTCATAGCATATTAGGCTTCATGGATATCATTGGCGCCGCACATGTAAGATTACAATCCGTAAAATCCATACTTTTTGCTTTATAATATAACTCGACAATTTACCTTTATTGTCTCTCCATGAAACAGTCCACTGTAATAAGTTGGGCTGTTTTTATTTCTATTATTAGTGAATAGCGAGGTCTTGATGATTTATCATTACACCAGAGATCGATGTACCAATTACTATTAAGCCTACAAGAGTTGCTAGATAAAGTTATTGGGGTTAAATAATCTATTGTTCTCTTCATTTAGAATGTAAGCAAATTGATTACTATTTCAATAGCAGAAGTTATCCGAAACTTTAAGTGCTCTGAGGTTCGTAACAAGGTTTTGTCCAAATCCCATTTAGACGCCCAATAATTAAAAAAGGGATTGGTATTTCTACCAATCCCCTCCAAACTCTCTTTCTACTTACAAGCTCTCAATTGCCTTTTGAACCGCAGGGCCAATCTGGCGCTTACGTGAAGTGACACCTTCCAAAGTCAGCATGTCACTTGTTGGTTCAGCGTTGAAAGCCGATTTGATGACTTGATAGTCGCTTTCATCCACCCACAATAAGTTCGCTTCTTTGTTCTTGGTATCTGTGATTGAAAAGAACAGATGGTCTAGCCCGTTCTCTTTTTTGTAAGTCTTCATTGCTGCTAGAAGATCGTCTTTACGGTCAATCAGTTGTTGAGCCATTAGTGTTTCAGCAACACCGATACCCACCTGTTTGCCACCGTACTTAAAGTTTTTGTAATCCAGCGTCAGAATGGTTTCAGATGAAAGGTGGCTAAGATCTGACTTAGCAACCAACATCTGTTGACCGAAGTCTTCGATATCTGAAATGCCTGCAACCTTCGCCAGCTTCTCTGCGTATTCACGATCATGATCTGTTGTAGTTGTTGATTGGAATACCACTGTGTCAGAAAGAATCGCACCCAAGCCAACACAAGCGAGGTGTTTAGGTAATGTCACATCGAGCTTTTCAGCATTGTCAGCCAGTATAGTTGCAGCTGAACCCCAACCTCGGATATCCATCTCGACAATCTGCGGGGTGTTAATTGGAGAGCCACCAATCGCATGATGATCGACCACTGCCACAATGGATGCTTGATCAATAGTTGGTGCTAATTGAGTCACTTGGTTGAAGTCAACCAGCCCCACTCGGTATGAAGAGTAATCTGTCTCTACACGTGGAGATTCTGCATTACAGTAGTTCAAGATAAACGTCGATTCAGGATTAATCGGCTCAGGCACTGTCGCCGTACCACCATAAATATGAGCCGCGAGCATCGCAGACATTACCGTGTCGCTGTCTGGGCTTAGGTGCCCTGTCCATACGAGATCTTCACTGTTTTCATTGGCAGATTGTTGCAAGCTAAAAGCAAAACTTGCTGAACTGAAAGACATAATTACGGCTGCAACGACAGGGGTTAGCTTCACGGGTATTTCCTTATTTAAATGCGATATAGAAGCCCATAAGCTAAACACCAAAAATTTCAGAACCGTGTAACTAATATTTCAGTTTTACTTCAGTAAGTAACTAAATGTAATTGCCCTTAGGCTTTCACTGTTAATCACACCAAAGCTCAACTTGGATTAGGTTAGCTTTTCATTATTTCACAATGAATTTCAATGAACCCTAATGATAAGAAAGCTAAGACACTGATTTATTGACCACATAACATCATCAACCCACATACTGAAAATAAGATAATCTTATTAAAAATGGATTATCGAAAGGCACAAAAAAGGCTGCAAAAGCAGCCTTATCGAGTAAGCATAAATATGCTATTCAATCATCGAGATCGAGGTTTTTTTCCTCCCCTTCCCGTTGCTGGTAAGGGAGCGGAGATGTACACCAAGGGGAGGTTAGGAGGGGATTCTAGTGTTTGTATCGAAAGGTGTTGCTGTCATCAATAATCTCAATTTTGACTTTTACTACGCCTTTCTTAACGTCACCAATTTGAGAAAATGCTTTGTGGGAAAGGTCAATCACTCGGCCTTTTACGTAAGGGCCTCTATCGTTAATTTTGACATCGACTGACTTGTTATTGGCTGTATTGGTCACTCTCACGATAGTCCCAAATGGCAAGGTTTTGTGAGCGGCTGTATAGGCGTTTTTATTATACGTTTCACCACTTGCCGTCAGTTTTCCATGGAATTTATCGCCATACCAAGAAGCCACTCCCACAAGCGCATGTGAATTGGCATAGCCCTTTGTTTTTGAAGTATCGACGGCCGCATGTGACGAGCATCCGGCAAGCAAAGTAATAAGAAAAGCGGCAAAGATAAGGTTTAGTTTTTTCATGCTATTTCAGTAGATCTTCTTCATGTAATGTTTATCTATTTTCATTGTAGTGCGGTTCAGCAGTATTGAACTGAGTATTATGAGTTCTCAGCGAAGGCTATCACTAGTGTGATTCCGCAATGTTTTCATGAAGCACGCTCGCTTCAGTCATATTCATGAAAGGTTTTATCTTCAAAACGTCAACTTTAACGATGCCTTAAAGTTGTTGATTTATTAACCACCACCACATGATGGAGCACTTAAAAAGCACACAAACAAAAAAAGGATTGGTATCTCTACCAATCCTCTTTAGGGGGTGTTTCGGTTTATCTACCTTATGGAAGGTAGTAACGCGATTACTCGTAATCAGTCGCGTACGTGTCTTCGTATGTGTGCGAGTAGAACTCGAACAGGTTGCCAAACGGGTCTTCTAGGTAAACCATTTGTGCTTGTTTTAGTTCGTCTTCTGGGTGGTAGCGCATGATGTCCATACGAACCTTACCGCCAAACTCTTCAACACGCTTAATCGCTGAATGAAACTGCTCTTTTGGAAGCTGCAGACAGAAGTGAAAGATACCTAAGCGAGAGAAATCTACTTCATGACGCTCTTGACGATCTTTCATTTCGAACAGCTCAACACCGATACCATCTGAAGTGACTAGGTGAGCAATGTTGAAACCTTTGAAGCCTTCACCGAACACAGCGATACACATGCGGCCGATTGCTGATTCGCGCTCTTCCATCACTTTAGTGTTGTTCATTACGATTCTTAGACCTAGCGCTTTTGTGTAAAACTCGACTGCTTTGTCCATGTCGCCAACCATGATGCCTACGTGATTCATTTTCATAACTTTCTCCAAATTCTCTTTAATTCTGTATTTTTCGAAGACTGCTTCGGTGTTTCGTTTCGATGGAGAGAGTATATGGAGATACGACGATTAACTGAAATTATCATAATTTATATTAATGATAATTTTATGTTATTTACCAAGTTAAGTGAGATGCCAACACGTCACACAATAAGTTAAAGTTGAGAGCCACATATGTCATGTGGCTCTAGTTAAACATCCTTAGTTCAGCACGAAGAAGCCCGTTACGCTTTACTGGTCTGTACGACGTTCGAAATCTGCTTGGCTTTTGTTTCAGGCACCAAAGACATCAACCCGGTAATCACAAGCGCGGCAATACCAGACATGGTTACAGGTGAGCCAAATATGCTTTGCACTAGCTTGGGCGCTTCTTTCAATAAATCCGGCACTAGCATCACCCCAAGCCCTAAGCCTAGTGAGATGGCAATCGTCATAATTCTGCGGCGATCCAGTTTTTCATTGGCGATGATTTTGATGCCCGCCGCAGCAACCGTACCGAACATCACTAATGTCGCCCCGCCCAATACTGGCTTTGGAATCGTCATTAAAACCGCACCTAAGATGGGAAATAACCCTAACAGAAAAAGAATCGCGGCAATGAAGTAGCCGATGTAGCGACTCGCGATCCCCGTAAAATGGATCACACCGTTGTTCTGGCTGAAAGTCGTGTTCGGAAAAGTATTGAATACCGCTGCGATGAGCGAGTTCACGCCGTCACCTAGCACGCCCGCCTTGAGTCGATTGATGTATTTTGGCCCTTTAACTGGCTGCCCTGAAAACATACTGTTGGCGGTCAGATCACCCGTCGTTTCAATAACGGTAATCAAGTAAATAAAAGCAATCGGAAGGAAGGCTTGCCAATCAAAAGCGAAGCCATATTTAAATGGGACAGGGATACTCAATAGCGGTTGAGATGCAAAAGAAACCATTGGCGCTTTGCCCATCAGAATAGCAACGCCCCACCCTACAACCAATCCGACTAAAATCGACGACAGTCTAACCATGGTGTTGTTGCTTAGGTTAAGTGCCACTATGGTTCCGAGCACAATCGCACCCAACATCAGATTGCTTCCAGAACCAAAATCTTCTGCGCCAACACCACCAGCGATATCAGTGACGCCAACTTTAATCAAAGAGACACCAATCGTCGTGATAACGATGCCGGTCACAACGGGCGTGATCACTACTTTGAGTTTTTCGATAAAGCGCGATAGGACGATTTCGACAAATGCACCAAAGAAGCAGACACCAAAAATGGTGGCGAGCATTTCATCCGGCCCACCTCCATTTGCTTTAACAAGAAAACCCGCACCTAAGACAGAACCTAAGAACGCAAAGCTGGTCCCTTGGACACAGATCATCCCTGCGCCAACGGGCCCTATTTTTCTAGCTTGTATAAAAGTGCCAACCCCAGACACCATCAGTGCCATGCTGATCAAATAAGGGATGTGTTCACCCAACCCTAAAACACCGCCAATAATGAGCGTGGGTGTGATAATTCCAACAAAGCTGGCTAGTACATGCTGCAGCGCCGCGTAACTGGCTGCTTTGACTGATGGTCGATCGTCTAATCCGTAGATCAATTCACTGTTCTGTTCCATGTGACTTCCTTTATGTATTTTTTATTGTATACAATTTACATAAAGGCAATAGAGCAACATATATGCCAATGGTTTAACATCATATTTATCAATCAGTTAAGTTTTCAATCAGTCCAACGTTGCACTATAGAGCAACAATGTCGGCTTGTTTTAGTGCAACCGATAGTTTATCCGATGTTCCTAAATTAAGGTTCATCGCGGATTAG
>NZ_JBFRUJ010000077.1:0-32882 GCF_041474575.1 Vibrio sp. 10N.222.51.C5 | reverse complement strand
GGCTAGCTACATATGGTGTCGTTGATCTTCAAGCTGATTTGATCAACAACGCCGCTATATTGTAATAAATATTTATCCTAATATCGTAGGGTTTGTTTTGAGAGTGCTTCGTAGGCGCAATCGTGAAGGAATAAATCACTAATGATATGTAAGGCTACAAAATATAGACTAAGAGCAACATCTGTAGTTATATAAAAACCCTCAGTATGCCTCTATTGTAAAGGGTGAAGTCCTCCTCCCCTCCTTTAATAATGAAGATTTTTTCTTTCTTTTTATAGCATTTACTTAAATCGTTAGGAACCGTATGAAATTCAGAAGTGATATTAATGCGCTAAGAGCTTTAGCTGTAGTTAGTGTGGTTTTTTTCCACTTCACGCCTAATCTACTACCTGGTGGCTTTATAGGTGTTGATATCTTTTTTGTTATCTCTGGCTTTCTAATGACAAGTATTATTATGGGGAAATTGCAGCAAGGTTGTTTCTCATTCACTAACTTCTATGCTGCACGGTTGGCTAGAATCGTACCAGCACTCATTATACTGTTGATAGTATTATTAGTGATAGGGTGGTTTTATCTTGCTCCTCAATCCTTGGATACACTTGCTCAGCAAATTCGCTATAGTGCTACTTTTACTTCAAACCTTCTATTTCATGAACAAGCTGGCTATTTTGATTCTGTATCTCGAGATAAGTGGCTTCTTCATACTTGGTCTTTATCAGTAGAATGGCAATTCTATATTATCTACCCTATTTATTTGGTTCTAACTGCGAGATATCTAGGGCATAAAAATGTTCTTTTTGCAATTAATGTATTAATTATACTTAGTTTAACATTCTGTATTTATAGTCAATTCAATGGTGATAATTCTTATTTCTTACTACAAGCCCGAGCTTGGGAAATGATGTTAGGTTCTTGGGCATACTTTTGGAAACCTAGTTGCAAGATACCTGCTTCAGTAGGTTGGTTTGGTCTCATCATATCATTGGTTTTGATAGACGAAACTAAAGTTTGGCCAAGCTTATGGACTTTGCTACCAACTATAAGTGCTCTTCTTGTGTTAGTTTCAGCAAAGAGATCGAGATTGGCTGAGATAACTGTTGTTCAAAAGATAGGGTTAAGCTCTTATTCAATTTACTTGTGGCACTGGCCTGTTGTGGTGTTGTTCTACAAATTAGGATTAAATGAAAATGTACATTATTTGATCGGAATTTTAACCTCTGTTGCTGTTGGCTATATTAGTTATTTAACGGTTGAGCAGGTACAGTTTAGACGAGATTTCCAATCAGCAAAGCAACTATTACTAGGTAGTACACCGGTTTTGGGGGTTGTTATTGTGGTTTTAGTGGCAAAAGCTATTAATAGTAACGATGGATTCACAACACGAGCTACCTTAGACAAAGAGTTAACTCAGGTTTATGAGCAACTGAAGCGTGAAAAACAGAAAAGTCCGAAGCGCAAAGAGTGTCACAGAAACATCTCAGACCAGATAGCTGAACCCTGCTATCTTTTTAGTGAAGACCCAAGCTGGGCTATTATTGGTGATAGTCATGCTGCTGAATTGGCTTACTCTATGGCTGAGAAACTTAAAGTAAATGATAACGGAATTGCACAATATACTTTTGCTAATTGTCCTCCTTCATTTAAACAGAAAGATGATTTTAGCGCATGTACTCATTGGACTAATATTATAGTAAATGATATTGCTCAAAATAAAGGCGTTGATAAAGTAGTGATTGCTTTTCGTTATTCTATGCATTTATATGGAGATAATGAAAAAACCTATCCAGAGCTGCCTAAAGAACACACAGACTCTAGGCGTGATAAAATTTTAAACTCCCTGAACCAGACTTTAAATTTATTGAGTAGTGCAGGAAAAAAAGTATATATGATTATGCCGGTTCCTGAGATGGGACAAAGTGTACAGACATTGATTGATAAAGCAGCGATGCGCTCAGAAAGCTTAACAAATATAGAGTCTGCGCCTTTAACATATACTTATAAAAGAAATGAAACGATCAACCGCTTTATTCAAGAATATAGCGAAGAAGATAATAAAGCGGTGCATATGATTGATATTGAAGATATCTTTTGTGGTAAATTTTCTTGCTATGCTGTTAGAGAAGGGGCTCCTCTTTACTATGATCATAATCATCCCGGTTTACCAGTGACAGGCATCATAGCGACAAGAGTTTTAAATAGGGCTAACCAATAGTTAATATGTAAATTGTCGTCGACTTTATCTAACTGAAATTTCAACATAAAATTTGAGAGGGTGTAGTTGCGAAAAAATATTTGGTTTAATAGATTATTTTAAGTGCAGAGATAGTTTCTTCACAATTACCCAGGAGCTAGATTAGATACATTTACTTAAGGTATATTCTAATGCTCCTTCGTTTTCTTGATAGACTTTGAGTGCATTTGAGCTCATAGTTGAGGCCGTTTTTCTATCATGGAGTAACTCAAAGACGATATGAGCTAATTCATCGTTTGGTCGGACAATAGTAATGGCGTTGGCGATTAGAAGTTGTTGCGTAACTTCTAAGAAATTATAATAGCTTTGACCTGAGATGATCGGTAAAGCAAGTGCTGCTGGCTCAATAACATTGTGACCTCCAACCTTTTCTCCGATGAAGCTACCACCCATGATGCACACATCTGCCATAGATAAGTACATGAACATTTGCCCCATCGTATTCCCGACCAAGACTTGAGTATCCGTGGGGGGATTTGACAAGTCAATGTCAGTCATCTTCATTGTATTGAGTTGGTAGTTATAGGTTGATAAACGATAGACTTCATTAAACCTTTCAGGATGACGAGGTACAATAATCAACATTGTTCCTTCGTTGAGTAGTTCAGAGCGTGTTAAAGATTCTATAATTTGTTGCTCTTCATTCGAATGAGTACTGCAGGCGACTATCACTTGCTTCTGAAAAGCGTGTTTTAAATTTTTACCTTGCTGAACTTGTTGGCTAGGGATTGAGATATCGTATTTCAAATTTCCAGAAACACAGACTTGGCTTTGCTTAGCTCCAAGTGCTATAAAATTGGTTTTATCTCTCTCGGACTGACATATGATATTTTTAATTTGACCGATGAGTGACTCGACAATTGATTTTATCTTCTGATAGTTTCTTAAAGATTTATCAGATAGGCGTGCATTAACAATTTTGATGTCAATATTGTTGTTACCAAGAACCTTGAATAAATTCGGCCACAACTCTAATTCCATTATGATCAGTTCATCTGGTGAAAATCGAGATATGAAATTATTGATAAAGAATTTAAAGTCGATAGGCATATACCGGTGTTCAACAAGGTCTGCTAAACGTTTGTTTACTTCGTTAGCGCCAGTTGAAGTGGTTGTCGTCATTAACAAAGTTGTATCGGGTTTACTTTTTTTTATCTGTTTGATTAACGGTTCTATTGCAATAACTTCACCTACTGAAACCGCATGAATCCAAGTTATGTTCCCACTTTGTTGCAAAGACTCGCTGTATCCGAAGTACTCTTTCCATCTTTTACCAATACGAGGTTTATTTGCTTTGGGTTTTAAGAGCTTGTACAAATAAAATGGTGCAATAATAGCTAGCAAACAATTATAAGTTACGTAGAATAATTTAATCTTCAACAGGTTTCTCCTCTAACAACAGTAAAAGGAGTACACCAAAGAAAACTAGTGAGTAAATCTTTTGTAGAGGTACATCTGTCATGGCTGATGTAAAGTAGCTCGCTCCCACGATTAATACTGGAGCCAAAGCTATATTTTCATTTTTCCACGCAATATATATAGGGTAGATAAACCACAACAAAGTAATAAAAACCCCAATAAATCCGTAAATAACAAGGTTGTGTAAGAATTGGTTGTGAAAACTATTTAATCTTGCTGCTGTTTTACTGATTAGCCCTTGTTCGTTAAGAGACTCTTTCAGGTTCGAAAAGTTGTCAGTGCCGTACCCTAGTAGTTTAGGAGGTGTGCTAATTTGTAGTGCTGCGTTATACATCTGAAGTCTTAGGCCGATAGAAGAACTTAAGTTACCTTCTGCTAAGTGTTTTATCTCACTTATCGTGTAGTTATAACGATTTTCTATAGTGTCTTTAAAAATTGACGAGGCTATGAGTGTAGTACATAGAGCCAAACATAAAAATATAGTACCAGATTTTAGATTGGTGATAAGAAATGATGCTAATATCAAGGTGCTAACTGCGGATAATGACAATAAAGCCCCTCGGGTTCCGCTCAAAAATATAGAGAACACATAAAGAACAAAAGCTAACAGCATAATAAGCCTATGAGTGTTGTTCTGTACTTTAATACTATGATAAAGCGACAAACAAGCAGCAGCACTCATTGCAGTAGAGTAAGGAATAGGATTGATATTCCATACCTCTCTTGGTATGTTAAGGTAAACCGCATTGTATATCATATAAAACAGGCCAATTAAGCTAAGTGTTAATAAAGGCCAGTGTATATGATCTCTTATTTTAATGAGTGTTTCACTTGGTGTAAATATACCTAAAATTAATAAGGTAAGAAGTCCTCTCATCTCATTATTATTATACCCGTGCATTTCCTTAGAAAGGACAGCATAAGTTGCAGCAAGAGCGAATAAAGGCAATAATCTCCGCCTCTTGCACCAGTTGCAAATTTGCTTGAAACCAAAAAGGTATGCAGACGATAATGCAGCAATAATAGTACTGAACATCGCGACTTTATAGCTATCTGAATATGAAAATAGGCCACTAAATGCCCAAATAATCGGAAGATAGAGGAGTGGTATTAGTATTGGATGGATTGACTTCATTTTAAGCACTTTATTACTTTATTCGTTGGTAGTTCTTTCAAGCACTTCAAATGTCCTAGCGGACACTCACGTTTAAAACATGGTCTACACTCGATGTTAGTATGTACAATTTCAACATTTCTAGCCAATGGCGGCGTGTATTTGGGGGATGTAGAGCCATAAATGGCGACTATGTTACATCCAACAGCTGCAGCTACGTGCATCAAACCAGAGTCATTGCTGATTACGGTCTCACAAGCACCGAGTAAATCAACAGCTTCTATAAGGCTAGTTTTTCCTGCAAGCACATGGACGTTATCCATGAGTTTGTCAGATACTAAGTTTTTGATGTTTTCGCATGCTTCTACATCTTTTTGTGAACCAAATAGCCAAACCTGCTTACCTAATTTACATAAGTGCTCTGCTACTTCTGCATAATGTTGTTCAGGCCACTTTTTTGCAGGGCCAAACTCAGCGCCGGGGCATAATCCTACTGCAGCAACATCAGCTATGTTTAGGTTAAATTTATTAAAAGCAGCTTGCTGTGCTTTATCGTCTATTTGTAATTTCGGTCTAGGTAAGTTGTCAAGCCCGCCCAGAGAGCTCGAATCTATCATTTCACTGCTTGGATGAGCCAGTGCTACATAACGCTCAACCATGTACTCGAACGATTTCATATTGTCACGGCGATCATTAATAAATCCAAACCTCATTTCGCCTTTCCAGCCCACCCTTTTGGGGATGTTTGCAAACCAAGGAATGAGAGCGGATTTTGCAGACTTAGGAAGAACATAAGCGATATCATACCGTTCTTCACGTAAGGTTACCCCTAGCTTACGGCGCATACTCAGATTAAATTCACCATGTCCTATTGGCATGTCGATTGCCGTATGGATTTCTTCCATTCTTTCTAAAATAGGTCGACACCAAGCGGGAGCCATAACATCGATTTGCGCTTCCGGATACTTTTGCTTGAGTGTAGTGTATAAAGACTGGGACATCACCATATCCCCAACCCAAGAAGGTCCGATAATTAATATTTTTTTATATTTGGAAGTCATGTTATTTATGTTCGCTTTCACGTTCTAAGCGATAATGATTTTTGCCGTCAGGTTGAGTTCTTAATAGCCTTAAGGTCCACATATATTGCTCTGGGTTCACTGAAGCTTTAGTTTCAATGTAGTGGTTCATAGTTCTAGCATCTTTTTCTTCTGAGCTAGAAGGGAAGTCTTGGAACCCGGGATCAATGTGAATGACATACTTTCCTGTTGTTGAATCAATCATTGCATAGATAGGTACTATTTCTGCACGACTAACTTTCGCCAATTTCCCTAAACCGGGCAGAGTCGCTTTCTGGGTAGCAAAGAAATCAACAAATATACTGTGTTCTGGGCCGTGATCTTGATCTGGTAGGTAATAACCTAAGTAACCATCTCGCACAGATTTGATGAATGGTTTGACGCCACCGCTTCGTTCATAGACTCTACCACCGTACTGTACTCTTTGACGGTGCATCAACCAGTCTATAACTTCATTCTTTTGTTTTTTTGCCATGGCTGATACAGGCATACCCATAGAGGCGAACAAAATAGCGGGTACATCAATCGCCCAAGTGTGTGGGACCAAAAGAATGACATTCTTACCTGAATCTAGAATAGTTGTGAGGTTGTCTATCCCTTTTATGTCACACTGTGATTTTAACCAATGCTTGTTTCTTAAACTAAGCAAGCTGAAGCCCATAAGGAAAACGCCTGAGGTAACAAGCAATTGATGTATAATATTTTGTCGTTCACACTCAGACTTTTCTGGAAAGCAAAGCTTTAAGTTAACCCATGCATTTGCTACGGTTCCTTCACGTTTTTGTGTAAGTCGAGAGGCAATTTTATCGGCTATCCAATATCGTCCTTTAAATGGAAGTAAGGCCATTGGAATTGCAAGGAGTACGAGTAACCAGGTACTCCAATATTTTGGGGCAAGAAAATGCAGGGAGAAACTCGGGTTATAGGCTAACTCGTCAAAATCATTACGAGAGGATTGGCTCATGAATATTCCAAAGTTATTGAGTGGCAATGACAGGATAACGGTTTCAGTATAACACTTATCTAATCAGCAAACTATTTCGCTATTAAAGAGGCTAAAAATCGCGACCAAGTTACTGTAAATTTAACATCGCATTACCGCAGGCGATGACTTTGTCGGTGCTTATTGATTCTATACTTCCGCCCGGGTCACTGGGCAATAATGGTAAGGACCGGTCTGTAAACAAAAACCATTCTTTGATGACTTCTTGCGGCATTTTCTTTAGGTTATTTGAACCCCAACCAAACATCATAACTAATGGATTCTGCATCATTTGAAATATATGAGCAGGCCCACAGTCATTTGCAATTGTAAGTTTAGCTTTTCTTGCCATGGCGACAAGCTGTTCAATGGATGGCGAATTAAACACGACGACTGGCACACCATGAAACGAACTAGGCAGGACATCATTGTATTCTTGTTCTTGAGGTCCAAGAACAATATACACAACGTCTAATTGTTGATTACTCTGTAGTATAGATTCTGCTGAATCAATAAATCGTTGTATCGGCCACCGTTTAAAGCTGCCTGCGCCTCCTCCAGGTAGGAGTACTAGTGCGCTGTTAAAGCTGTCAATATCATGGCCTTCGGCGATCGTATCTATTATTGATGTTTGATAGTTTGTATTCTTCGCACCATTGAGAGCTTGCAAGTGTGCATTAGCAATATAACGATCTTTTTTAGGTATTAATGCGTGATAATCGTACGCCTTAGCATTAAGGTTTTGGGTGCTATGGCTAAATTTCTCTTTGGCATTGACGAACGGCATTATCAAATGGTGCAACTTTAAGCTATTGCGGCGTAGGTTAACGAGCACATCGTAATTGTGAGAGTTTATCTTTTTGAGTAACGACGGAATAGACATGTCTTTGTATTCAATTACATCGTCAGCACCATTGTTGACACACAGCCATGTTGCAGGTTCGTTGACAGTCCAGACTGTAATTTGGCACTCGCCATAATAGTCTCTTAAGGCACTGATTAGCGGAAGTTGCAATACAACTGAACCAAAACGTCTACGTCCAGGGGTGAAAATTGCGATTTTTTTCAAAACAAAGACTCAAGTTTGCTAGTAGATTGGTTCAGTTGATATTAACAACTCAACATAACTTAATAAACCGACTTAGAATAAAAAACTTATCTAGTTTTTATTTTTTTTTCTAGGTTGCTATTGACTACTTTTGGGACAAATTGAGTGACATTGCCGCCATGAATGGCCACTTCACGTACTAGAGTTGACGATAAAAACGCATATTCTTCTGCTGGTGTTAAGAATATGCTCTCTAGATTTGGCATGAGCCTACGATACATAGTGGTCAGACCAAATTCGTACTCAAAATCCATTGTGGTTCTGAGGCCACGAACCAGTACATTTGCATTTTGTTGCTTAGCAAAGTCAACCAATAATCCGCTGAACCCTAAGACGGACACATTGGAAAAGGATTGGCATACTTGCTTAAGTAATGTTACTCGCTCATTTAGGTCAAATAAGGTGTTTTTACTAGGACTAGCAGCTACACCTACGACAACCTGGTCAAACAATTTGGACGCACGTTCGATGATATCAAGGTGACCATTGGTCACTGGATCAAAAGTTCCTGGATAGATGGCTTTTTTCATGGCTTCTTTGCTCATGCTCTTTAAAACAAATGCATATATTAGATCACTACAGCTTTCGTTGCCATGTTATGTAGATAGTACGTATAGAAGCGGAAAATGGATAGGGATTATGCTAGAGAGAAATTGCCGTGTAAAATAGACACTCTATTGTTCATAAATTTATTTTTGGTTCTACGTATGACTCATGGCAAACCAGGTAACACAGGTCTCACCCGCATAATCAAAGCAACAGGTTATTCCATCCAAGGCTTAAAAGCTGCGTATAAATATGAAGCGGCGATCCGACAAGAGTTAGCCTTGCTATTCGTTTCTATCCTGTTGGCTTTCATCTTAGAACTATCGGCGCTAGAGCGAATTGTTATGTTAGGTAGCGTTGTGCTAATTTTTATTGTTGAGTTGATTAACTCAGCGATTGAAGCTGTCGTCGATCGTATTGGAATCGAGCAGCATGAGTTGAGTGGTCGGGCAAAAGACATAGGCTCTGCTGCTGTTATGGTCGCACTAATGTTTGCTGTATTTGTCTGGGGCTATATTCTGGTTCTGTAATATTTTGATTGTTTTCTACTAGACAATTTCTAGGGGCCTACCTAGTTAGTGCCTCAATTATAGGGGTACTAACTAGATAACATTTGTCGCCCTCGAATGGGAGGAGATCGCTCTTCTAAGAACTTTTACCCATTAACTACAGCCATATACTCAGCCACACCTTCAGCTACTGACTTAAACTTATGATCACAACCTGCCGCACGTAGCTTAGTTAAATCAGCTTGAGTAAACTCTTGGTAAGCGCCTTTTAGGTGATCTGGGAACGGGATGGTTTCAATTTCTCCCTTACCGTGATATTTGATCACTGCTTTTGCGACTTCTTCAAAGGACTCTGCATTGCCTGTACCTAGGTTAAAAATGCCAGAAACACCATTTTCTAAGAACCATAGGTTTACCGTTGCGACATCACCGACATATACAAAATCACGTTGGAATGTTTCGCTACCTGCGAATAACTTAGGGTTTTCACCGGCATTCATTTGGTTATTTAAGTGAAATGCTACTGAAGCCATGCTGCCTTTGTGTTGTTCGCGTGGACCGTAAACATTGAAATAACGGAACCCAGTGATTTGAGGTAACGTCTCGTTATGCGCTGCAGCATCCGAAGTTAGGCGGCGAACATAGTTATCAAATTGTTGTTTAGAGTAGCCGTAGACATTTAAGGCGCCTTCGTACTCTTTTTCTTCAATGAAAGTATCCGTCTCACCGTAAGTTGCGGCAGAAGAAGCATATAGGAATGGAATTTCACGTTCAATACAGTAGTGCAACAACTCTTTTGAGTATTCATAGTTGTTCAGCATTACGTATTTGCCATCCCATTCGGTCGTCGCCGAACAAGCACCTTCATGGAAAATAGCTTCAATAGGGCCGAAATCATCGCCAGCCATGACTTGAGTGAGGAAGTCGTCGCGATCCATGTAATCTGTTATGTCTAGGTCAACAAGGTTTTTGAACTTCTTGCCATTTTTTAAGTTGTCGACGACTAGAATATCGTTGTGGCCAGCATTATTGAGTGCTTTAACGATATTACTGCCGATCATACCTGCGCCGCCTGTTACGATAATCATATCTCTTCTACTCTTTTGAATACTAAACTATCGCGAGTATAGCAAGGAATGGTAAAGGCGAGCTAGTGGAATAATTCCCTAAGCGGAGTATGATATGCGAAGATTAGTCTTAGGTTAGTGCGTAGTAAGCACTCGAAATTATAGGTATTACTATGAAAATTGCAGTTGCAGGGACTGGGTATGTTGGCCTGTCTAACGCGATGTTGTTGGCGCAGAATCATGATGTTGTTGCTGTTGATATCATCGAAGATAAAGTATCGATGCTAAATAATAAGCTATCACCAATCGTGGATGCTGAAATTGAAGAATTCTTAGCAAACCGAACTTTAAGCTTTCAAGCAACCACCGATAAACAAGTGTATCAAGATGCGGATTTCGTGATTATTGCGACGCCAACCGACTATGATCCTAAAACTAATTATTTCAATACAAGTTCCGTAGAGTCGGTGATCTGTGATGTGATTGCAGTAAATCCTAAAGCTGTAATGGTCATCAAATCAACGGTACCTGTTGGCTACACCGAACGCATCAAACAAGAACTGAACTGCGAAAATATCATGTTCTCCCCTGAGTTTTTGCGCGAAGGTAAAGCGTTACACGATAATTTGAACCCTTCTCGAATTATCGTTGGTGAGTGCTCTGAACGAGCTAAAGTGTTTGCAAACCTTCTAGTTGAAGGTGCTGAAAAAGACAATATCGATGTTTTGTTCACTAACTCTACGGAAGCTGAAGCAGTAAAACTTTTCTCTAATACTTACCTGGCAATGCGTGTTGCATATTTCAATGAACTTGATTCTTACGCGGAAGCGCATGGCTTGGATTCTCGCCAGATCATTGAGGGTGTGGGCTTAGATCCTCGAATTGGTAAGCACTACAACAATCCTTCGTTTGGTTATGGTGGCTATTGTCTACCGAAAGATACCAAACAACTATTAGCCAACTACCAAGATGTACCAAATAATATTGTTGGTGCTATTGTTGACGCTAACCGTACACGCAAAGATTTTATTGCGGATTCAATCATCAAGCGTTCCCCTAAAGTGGTCGGCATTTATCGCTTGATCATGAAGGCCGGTTCGGACAACTTCCGTGCCTCTTCAATCCAAGGGATTATGAAGCGTTTGAAAGCGAAAGGCATCGAAGTGGTTGTGTTTGAACCAGTATTACAAGAAGAGCACTTCTTCAACTCGAAAGTCTATTCTGACCTTGCTGAATTTAAAGCAGTATCTGATGTGATTGTTTCTAATCGAATGGTAGAAGAAATCGCAGACGTGGCAGACAAGGTGTACACTCGAGATCTGTTTGGTAGTGATTGATTTGGTTCTATTTTAGCTCGTGCTAATTAGACCAGATGTTAACAGCTCGATCTATCTGTTTAGTGGCGATATACTGAACCACTAAACGGATAGGGATACTAATAAATAATGAAAACACGTGACAAGATTGTTTACGCTGCTTTAGAGCTTTTTAATGAGCATGGTGAACGTAGTATTACGACCAATCATATTGCTGACCACATCGAGATCAGCCCTGGTAACCTCTACTACCACTTTCGTAACAAGCAAGAAATTGTCCGTGATATCTTTACCCTCTACTCTACTGAATTGCTTGAAAGGTTTACTCCCATCCAAGGTCAGAAAGAAAGTCTGACGTTATTGAAGCACTACTTAGATTCGATATTCACTTTGATGTGGAAGTACCGATTCTTCTACGCAAACCTTCCTGAAATCTTGTCTCGTGACGAGCAACTTCACCTCGATTACATGGCTGTGCAAGAAAGATTGCAAACCAATCTTGTCGATATTATGAGAGCTTTTGTTGAATTGAACTTGCTGAAAGCGTCCGACTCAGAGATGAAGTCGATGGTGACTTCCCTTCACTTGATTGCATCGGGTTGGTTGGCTTACCAATCAGCAATGTCTCCAAAAGCGCAAATAACGGAACAAGTTGTTCATCAGGGTATGTTGCAGATGATCGCGACCGTTAAGCCGATTGCGACCGCGCAAGGTTTTGAACAGCTGACATTATTGGAAGATGGCGTAAGGGCGTTGAATTGTAAATAGAAGATTCGGGTAACGAGATACGAGTAAACGAAAAGCAGGATAGAGCGACGACGAGGCTAGCCTTTTTCATGTCACGTTTACTCTGACCTTGTGTCGGTTTAAGCTTTTCGTATTTAGATGACTCGAATCTCGTGCCTGCTATTAAGCTCTTCGCATCTCGTTTACTCGCATCCCGTATCTGCTCTTATCTAACCAACCAACTCTTTGGATTCTGAGCTTGGCTGTTTCTGCGAATCTCAAAGTACAGTGATGGGCGGGTTTGACCGCCAGTGTCACCAGCAAGGGCAATAGCTTCGCCTGCTTTCACTTTGTCGCCTTCCTTCTTGAGTAGCGCTTGGTTAAAGCCATAAAGTGTCATGTCACCTTTACCGTGATCAAGAAGGACTACTAAGCCATACCCACGCAGATACTCGGCAAAAACAACGGTGCCTGAGTAAACAGATTTAACCTGCTGACCATATTTGGCATTGATCACCATACCTTTCCAATTAACTTGTCCGGTTTGGCGTGAACCGTAGTTATGCAGAACTTTTCCTTTGATTGGCCAAGGTAGTTTTCCTTTACGCTTTGCTAAGCCATCCATAGGCACAGCGTTACGTCTTTCTCGCGCGGCTTTCTCTGCTTTGGCAATTTCTGCCTTAAGGCGAGTCTCATTACGCTGTAGCTCGGCTAAGTAATTTTTATCACCTGAGATGTTCTTCTTGATGCTACCAACGGTTTTCTTACGTTGTGTTTGGGTTTTGGCTAGCGTATCGCGCTTGGTAGTTTGTTGTTTTAATAGAGTTGCGATTTGCTCTTGTTCAAGCTGGCGCTGTTTGTGGCTTTCTTCTAACTCAAGTTGTGTTTGTTCAATTGTTTTGATTGTTGCAGAACGGGCTTTAGCAAGATGTTGGTAGTAATGGCTGATGCGATCTTCTTCGACACCCGTGTTGAGAATGTGAGATGAGGCTTTAGCACGACTTGTCATGTAGTAAGTTTGGATCAGTTGTTCCAACTTATCAGTGTTGACTTTTTTCTGAGCAGTAAGGACTTTGATCTTGGCATCTAAGCTAGCAATATTCGCATCCGCCGTATTAAGCTGTTTTTTACTATCTTGGATAGCTTTTTCGAGCGCAGCTATAGATAGCTCTTGTTTCTTTAGGCTTGCTTGTAGACTATCGAGTTTTTTTTGCTGCGAAGAGAGGGCTTTCTGTTGACGAGAGATCTCGCTAGATACACCTTTCAGTTCACCTTGAGACGCGGCAAATGACGATGTTGATAAAAGCATAGCACTGAGGCTTGCAGATATAAGAAGAGTTCGGCTGATAGCTCGAATGTGTTTCATCATTATCGTCATTTAGTTGTATTCATCTGCTCTTAATTTTTCGAATTTCGCTGAATCGAATCCATACTTGATTTTGAGACCTCCGTATCTCGGTTACTCGAACTCCGCATTTGCTTTTAATCTCTGCGTATCTCGATACTCGAATCCCGTTACTGCTGCTTTTTATATCCCATCACCATGGATAAAGCTTTGTGAGCGACCATTGAACCCTTGGTCCATATCTAGAGAAGGCTTATCAGTCTTTGGCTTACCGACAATCTTAGCGGGAACACCTGCGACCGTAGTATGTGGTGGTACAGCTTGTAGTACCACTGAGCAAGAGCCAATTTTAGCGCCTTCACCCACTTCAATATTGCCGAGTATTTTCGCACCAGCACCAATCATCACGCCTTCACGGATTTTAGGGTGACGATCACCGCCTTCTTTACCTGTACCGCCGAGAGTAACATCTTGAAGGATGGATACGTCGTTTTCGACCACTGCAGTTTCACCGATCACAATGCCCGTCGCGTGGTCGAGCATAATCGCTTTGCCGATACGCGCAGCAGGGTGGATATCTACTTGGCATGCGACTGAAATTTGGTTCTGCAGATAGGTGGCAAGCGCGATTCGACCTTGCTTCCATAACCAGTTAGCCACGCGATAACCTTGCAGTGCGTGATAGCCTTTAAGGTAGAGCAATGGCATAGAGTACATTTCTACAGCCGGGTCTCGAGTGACTGTCGCGCAGATATCACAAGCGGCCGCATCAATGATAGAGTCATCTTCTTCAAACGCTTGCTCAACCACTTCACGTACAGCCATTGCTGGCATCGAAGCCGTCTTTAACTTGTTAGCAAGAATGTAGCTGAGTGCAGCCCCTAGGCTTTCATGGTTGATAATCGTGGCATGGTAAAAACTCGCAAGCATAGGTTCTTGCTCAGACTGCTGTCGAGCTTCTTTTACAATGCATTGCCAAACTTTTTGTTGTTCACAGTGTTTCATTTTTCCATCCATTTTTAAGGGACTGATGCGAGTGACGAGACGAGAGCCTCGAAGAACTATAAGAGCAGAATCTCGTATCTGCTTTTACTTTTTTCTCATCTCGTTTACTCGAATCTCTCTACTGCTCTTGGGTTTCCCGAATTTCGTATCTGCTTCTTTATCTCTCTGACTTCTTATCTCGAGCAAGTAGATCTTGCGCAGCTAAGTGTGCGTCCTTTCCTTGATACAACACTTGGTAAATTTGTTCAACAATTGGCATCTCAACGCCCATACGTTCTGATAGTAACCAAACTTCTTTGGTGTTGCGATAGCCTTCGACTACTTGACCAATTTCTTCTTGGGCAGTATCAACATCTTTACCTGAACCTAACGCTAAACCAAAGCGACGGTTACGCGATTGGTTGTCGGTACATGTTAGTACTAGGTCGCCAAGTCCCGCCATGCCCATAAAGGTCTCTGGCTGTGCACCAAGAGCTGCACCCAGTCGACTCATCTCAGCTAAACCACGGGTAATTAACGCTGTACGTGCATTAGCACCGAAGCCAATACCATCCGACATGCCAGCACCAATCGCGATAACGTTTTTAACGGCACCACCAAGCTGCATACCAATGAAATCTGAGTTTGCGTATACGCGGAATGTTTTTCCACAGTGAATCTTTTCTTGTAGCTCTTCTAAGAAGGTCTCATCTGGTGACGCGACTGAAATAGCCGTCGGCATACCCATCGCAAGCTCTTTGGCGAAAGTCGGGCCAGAGAGAACCGCTAGCGAGTAACCATCACCAAGCACATCGTGTGCGACATCTTTAAGTAGTCGGCCTGTCTCTGGCTCCAATCCTTTCGTAGCCCAGCAAATACGAGAGTTCTCTGATAAATGAGGTTTAATACTATTTAAAACGATACCAAACACGTGGCTAGGAACGACGACTAGGAGGTCACGACTTGCAGTGACAGCTTTCTCAAGGTCCGATTCTATAATCAGGCTTTCTGGAAAGTCGATATTCGGTAGAAACTCATTATTCGCACGTTCAGATTCAAGGTGAGCCATATGAACAGGATCATGTCCCCAAAGAACAACGTTTGCACCGTTACGAGCTAGAGATATAGCTAAAGAAGTTCCGTAAGAACCTGCGCCAATTACCGTCATGGCGATGTCTTTACCGTAAGCGTTTGTCGTGTGAGTTGTTTCTGTCATGCTTCCACCTAAAAATAATGAGGGAAATCGAAGAGCTCTGGAAAAGCTATCTACTAAAATAAGAAGAGCTTTCAATCTTAGTACAGTGTAAAGAAAAAATGCACACCACAGAAGTTGCGATGTGCATTTAAAAGCTAACTAGCGATTGAATCGTTAGAATTAAGTTCTACTTTGGGGCTTAAGCCTGCTCGCCTTCTGCTTGCTGAGCTTGGTTCTGTAGGTAGTTCATGAATAAAGCATCGAAGTTTACAGGTGCTAGGTTCAGTTGTGGGAACGTACCTTTAACCACTAGGCTAGAGATTGTTTCACGAGCGTATGGGAATAGGATATTCGGGCAGAATGCACCTAGGCAATGTGCTAGTTGGCCAGCTTCCATTTCGCTTGCAGAGAAGATACCACCTTGTTGAACTTCACAAAGGAATGCTGTGTCATCTGCGTTCTTAACAGTAACCGTTAGACGTAGGATTACTTCGTAAACACCTTGGCCAAGTTCACGGCTCTGAGTGTCTAGATCCAGTTTTACATCTGGGTTCCACTCTTTTTGAAACATGTCTGGAGAGTTAGGTGCTTCGAAAGATACGTCTTTTAGGAAGATACGCTGGATTGCGAAGTTCTGTTGTGCGTCTTGTTGTGCTGCTTCAGCCATTTTCTTGTCCTTAAAAATTTAAATTAGGCTTTATTCATTATATTTGTCGAACAAAGCCCGAAAGTTTGTTGATTAGGTCAGCTTACTTTCTGCCTTTTACTAAAGGCAGGTTAGCTTCGCTCCAAGCCACTAGGCCACTTTTCAGCACGCTTACGTTTTCGAAGCCTGCTTTAACTAACAAGTTAGCGCTTTCTTGAGCGGTTTGACCTGTTTTGCATACTACGATGATTGGGTCTGCTTTGCGGCTTTCAAGGCTGCCTAGGTTATTTGATTTGATGTCTGACGGTAAAATGTGAAGTGCGTCAGTAATATGGCCCTTTTTGAACTCATCTTTAGTACGAATATCAATCACAACGCCATTTTCACGGTTGATCATTTGTGTAGTCTGTGCTGCCGTGATCTCTTTGTAAGCTGCGTTTGATGTTTTGATTACGTTCGCAATGATGGCAACAACCAAGCCGATCCATACGATGGCTAAAATCATATTCTCTTGGACAAATGGAACTAACTCTTGCATGTCTTGAACTCTTATTCGTTATTGGGCGGAAAATTATAGGGTAGGAGTATAGCGAGGTTTGAGGGGAGAATACAGAGGAAGGGGGAGCCTGTAATCATGAATAGTTTTTTATGGTTTTATCGAAGAGTGATAGCGTGGAAATTGCCCATAAAGAACATAAAGCCTGTATTTGTTTTGCTTAATGAGAGGATTTGTTCAAAAGAGGGTCTAACAGGAACCAGTTCCCTTGTTTATCCTCCTTCTGATGATACACCCGAACAATACCGAAATTACTTTTTACTAGGCCTGTGCCTGAATTTATCGAGAGATCTTAAAATATTGATTACCTTGCGGATGGTTGACTAAGAAAAAGCTACCAAGCAACGGTCAATGCGTGGAACCGATTGACTAATTAAGAAAAAGTATACACTGGTTAACTTACCTATGTTTTGCTAGAATCAACGCTAATTATAACTTTGTGAAAACTACTTAAAAGTGTTTGTAATCTTGCCTTTAGGAGCTAAACCTAAGGGCGGTAGCGTTCCGGAATGTGAATGCTGGCAAGTCAAAAAGGTTAGTTACTTATATTGGTGCTTGCTTTGGCAGTCATGTAACCGTAAAGGGTTTTGGTGTTTAAAACTCATTATAATCAATCATTTAATTGTTATTTGGGGTGCCAGGCAGGGTTCGGTAAGTACTTTTTTTGTTATGCTATGAAGCTTTGATGACAATTTTAAAGAACAATTTTGGTTGAATGAAAGCGAAGGTGATTTTAACAAACCGATGATTCGTTTGTCTCGAGTGATATATAGCGTGAATGACCGGCATTAAACTCCATAGGTATTGTCACAAAGAATCAGCCGTGGTAACAGAGTTAGGTGTGAGTATTTGCAATCTCATTTACTCTAAAAAGCAGAGACAAAAACGATGTTGTAAGTTCCACCTGTTCATTCGCGTATAGAGGTGATCTGCCTGTCTCTTGATATTGCGAGTTCGATTTTCATATTATAGAAGGTTAGAAGGTCAGGGTTCCCGCATGTTATTTTCGCAGTGTTTCTCAACCTTTCGGGGTTAAATTTCAAAAAATAGGTTGAATGTAGTGATCTGACGTGATCTTATACTGTTTAGATAACAGGATGAGATTAAAAAGATGAATTACGACGAATTCAAAGACCATTTTAACACATTGACTGATAGCCGTCAGGAACGAAAAATCACTTATGATTTCTTCGAAGTGATGTTCCAAGTAGTGACCGCTATGCTATGTGGGATGAAAACTTGGGATGAAATAGAAGCGTTTGGTGAAGAGAACTTAGAATGGTTTAGAAAGTTCAGTCCTTATTTGTCAGGTATTCCAAGTCAAGATACCAAGGTTAGAAGGTTAGGGACAAAAAGTACTCAAACATGGTGCTTATAAGTCTTGAGTGATTTGTATCTGTTTCCTTGTGAGTGACTGATATTATATTAAGATAAGGAGTGAGTTTACTATGACTATCACAGTGTTAAATACTCCAGAGTCACACCTTGGCGAAGGCATATTTTTAGATAAAAGCTCGATGCACCTTTTTTGGGTGGACATTAGTAACAGTAGGCTATTTCATTACGATATAACAAATAAAAAGCTAATTAATATATATGAACTAGCGCATAACCCGAGTTGTATTTTTTCTGTCGAGGAAAATGTGCTCACATATGTTGATAGTGAGGGCATCAAAGAGATATCGATACTAGTTAAAACCTCCCCTACAGTCAAAACTCATATACCCCATAACTCTAAGGAGTTTAGAGCTAATGATGGAATTGCACTACCAGGTGGAAATGTAATTTTTGGTACAATGTCTTTTCAACCAGAGGAAGTGGCAGGTGAGATCTATACTCTGGATGCCGCTGGTAATGAAGTTATTGCTCATCGACTAGGTATACATATTCCCAATACGTTTATTGCTCATAAATCTCGTTTATACTTGTCAGATTCCTTAAAGAAACGTACCTATGTTGTGGACTTGAATCGCCAAGGTTGTCCTATTAAAAGTACGTTAACTTTGTGGAAAGATTTCTCTAATTTTAGTTATACCCCAGATGGAGGATGTATTTCAGAAAAGGGATATCTACACATAGCATTGTGGGGAGGAGCTGCGATAAGTGTGTTTGATCAAAATGGGAATACAATGCGAGAGATAGCTTTGCCAGTATTGAATCCTACTAATTGTGTTCTGTTAGACAGTCGTTGGTTATTTGTGACTAGTGCACAAGAAGGGATGACCGAGGTGCAACTGAATGAGTATCCCTTGTCAGGAAAAACATTATTTTTAGACTTAGGTAGTGATTATGAATACTAAAAACCTTGTCAGTATCGTTATTCGCACATTGAATGAAGAAAAACATTTGATTGAGCTACTGGAGGCAATCAAAAGTCAGGATAATTCTGAATTCGATATTGAAACGGTAGTCATAGATTCTGGTTCTACTGATAATACATTAGTTATTGCAGAACAATTTGGTTGCCGTATTACTCATATCAAAAAGGAGGATTTTACTTTTGGAAAGTCACTTAATGAAGGATGTGAATTTGCTAATGGTAACTATCTTGTATTTGTAAGTGGTCATTGTATTCCCGTTGACCGTTACTGGATTAGAAACTTAGTTCGACCATTAATGGATAAATGTAGTTACACTTATGGGAGGCAGTTGGGTAGAGACACTACAAAATTTAGTGAGCGACAGTTATTTGATAAATATTTCCCAAGCGAATCTCGAATCCCTCAAGTTGGATTTTTCTGCAACAATGCAAATTCAGCATTAAGAAGAGAGGATTGGTTATCACATCGATTCAATGAAGAATTAACTGGGTGTGAAGACATGTACTTGGCTAAGTTACTTGTAGATAGTGGCAAAAAAATAGGGTATGTGGCGGAGGCACCAGTTTATCATATACATGACGAAACGTGGTCGAAAGTAAAGGTTAGGTATGAGAGGGAAGCTATTGCATTGCAGCAGATTATGCCTCAAGTACAAGTTAGCTTGACCGACATGATAAGCTATATCTTAGTAGGTATTATAAAAGATATAAGAAACGCACTTAATCAAAAGGTATTAATGAAGGAGTTAAAAGCGATTTTTTTCTTCCGAGTTTCTCAATATTATGGTGCATATGTCGGTAACAAAAACCACAGAAAACTTTCGCAGAGTATGAAAAATAAGTACTTCTATCCACGAGTTTCGGATATGAACGTGTCTGAGAAAATTAAATGTATTGAAAAGAGAGCAAAGTAATGTCGAAAAAAGTAATAGCTTTGTTACCGATGAAGGCAAATAGCACACGCGTGCCAGGTAAGAATTTTAAAAATTTTTGTGGTAAACCACTGTTTAAATGGATACTAGATTCACTTCTTGCCGTAGAAGAAATTGATCAAGTCATAATTAACACTGATGCTAAAGAAATACTAATCGCTAATGGTTTGGAAGAAACAGAGCGAGTTGTTATCCGTCAAAGGAAGGCAAATATCTGTGGGGATGAAGTATCAATGAATGTTGTCTTAGCTGATGATGTTAAAAGTGTTGATGCGGATATTTATTTGATGACACATACAACAAACCCTCTACTTTCTTCTGATACTATTAGACAAGCTTTAACACAATATATGCAAGAGTTAGAGCAAGGTACTGCTGACTCATTGTTTACTGTCAATAAAATTCAAACACGCTTTTATACGGAGAACTGTCTACCAATTAACCACGACCCAAATAACCTTATCCCAACTCAGAACTTAGAACCTTGGTTTGAAGAGAACTCAAACCTTTACTTGTTTAATCGTAAAAGTTTTTTATCGACGAATGCAAGAATTGGCAGTAAACCTGCAATGATGGTTTCACCACCAATGGAATGTTCGGATATCGACACTCCGGACGATTGGGAGCAAGCAGTAGTTATGACACATTATATGTTGGAAAAAGGGCTGGTAAAGGCATGAGTATGAAAAAGGTATTAGTAACTTGTCCTCCAATGCTGGGGCTGTTTGATGAGTTTGTAGAACCTGCGAGAAGCCTTGGTATTGAACTTATTGCGGCAAAAACCACTCAAGTTCTATCTGAAGAAGAGCTAATGGAACTATTGCCAGCATATGATGGTTGGATTATAGGTGATGATCCAGCGACTAAACAAGTCTTCCAAGCTGCAGTAAATGGCAATTTAACTGCAGCAGTAAAATGGGGCATTGGTGTCGATAATGTTGATTTTGATGCTTGTAAAGAGTTGAATATCCCAATTACTAACACGCCTAACATGTTTGGCGGTGAAGTGGCTGATGTTGCTATTTCTTTGTTACTTGGCTTGACACGACAAACTTACTTTATTGACCGAGAGATACGAAATAATTTTGCATGGCCAAAACCTGCTGGCATGAGCATAGAAGGTAAAACGATCGGTCTAGTTGGTTTTGGTGATATTGGTGAAAATTTAGTCAAGCGTCTATCTGGCTTTGGTGTGAAAGTGGTTGCTTATGACCCCGGGGTTGAAGGTAATAAAGGTTATGATTTCGTTGAGCGTGCTACTTATCCCGAAAGACTTTCAGATGTTGATGTATTGATGTTTACATGTGCCTTAAATAAAAATAATTATCATATGTTAAATGCAGGTACATTAGCTTTGATGAGGAATGGTTCTTTGGTTGTAAATGTTGCACGCGGTCCTTTGATTGATGAGGAAGCATTAATTTCTTCGCTAGAAAGTGGTCATATTGCTGCGGCAGCTCTTGATGTGTTTGAAGTTGAACCATTACCTAAAACTTCGGCATTACGTGATATGCCACAATGTATCTTCGGTTCGCATAATGGTAGCAACGCTACTGAAGGTGTTAGAAGGGCTACCTATAAGGCATTAGAACATATATCAAGTTTCCTAAAGAGTTAACTATGAATAATAAATGGGTTTTAATTACAGGTGCTTTAGGTGGTATAGGGACAGCATTAGTAACTTGCTTTTCTAAGGCTGGCTATCGAGTGGTGGCTGCGGATAGAGCGAAACTTACGCAGAAATTGCCCGATGGGTGTGTTTTCATTGAATTGGACTTGGCGAAAGTAGCCAACAGTGAAGAATATAGTCGAGAGATTTATAAAAAAATAGAAGTTATTACAGAAGGCTCTGGGTTATCTTGCATTATAAATAATGCTGCAGTACAGATACTTGAGAGTTCTACTGTTTTATCTCGCCAGTCATGGGATGCAAGTTTTGATATTAATTTAAAAGCGGCATTTTTTCTCGTGCAAGAGTTTTTACCAGAGCTTAAGCGTAATGAGGGGAGTGTGGTCAATATCAGCAGTATCCATGCCACACAAACAAAGCGAGATTTTGTAGCTTACGCCACAAGTAAGGCTGCTTTAAGTTCTTTAACAAGAAATATGGTTCTCGACTTAGGGGATCAAGTACGGGTGAATGCTATAGAGCCTGCAGCAATTGCTACTGATATGTTAAAAGCCGGATTTGAGGGTAAGGAAAAACAATTTAAACAATTGGAAAGCTATCACCCCATGAAGCGAATTGGCACACCGGAAGAGGTCGCTAAACTAGCATTGTTTTTGGCCAGCGATGATGCAGGATTTGTACAGGGTGCATGTATTAGTGCAAGTGGTGGAATTAGTGGTTCATTGAGTGATCCTGGTTAGTTATGAATGAAATCAAAAATAAAATCAAGTTAGTCATCTGGGATCTCGACGAAACTTATTGGAAAGGAACCTTATCTGAAGAAGGTGTTGAATATAATTGGATGAATCATGATGTTGTAAAGGAGCTAAATAAGCGAGGCATCGTAAATTCTATTTGTTCAAAAAATGATTTCCAAGAAGTTCAGCATTATCTTAAAGATAAAGGGATTTGGGAGGATTTCGTTTTCCCTGAAATTAGTTGGAACCCTAAAGGAGTAGCTGTAAAAAGTATAGTATCAGATATGGGCTTGCGTCCTGATAACGTATTATTTATTGATGATAACTTAGGTAACTTAAATGAAGTCAAATATACAAACGATGGAATATCAGTATGTGAACCATCGATTATTCCAGAGCTCCTCAACCACAAGTATGCACAAGGGAAAGATGATACTGCTTTAACCAGATTAAAACAGTATAAAGTTCTTGAGAGAAAGAGAAGTATTAAGTTTGATCGTAACTTATCTAACCTTGAATTTCTTTATGAATCTAACGTTAGAGTTAGGATCCATGATATTGATGAGCGAAACATCGAGCGTGTTGTAGAGTTAGTTGAAAGGACAAATCAATTAAACTACACAAAGCTGAGACACTCTAAATCTGAAATTTTAGAAGTTTTAGAACGGGCTGAAAGATGCGGGGTGATATCTGTCGCCGATAAGTATGGTGATTATGGTATCTCAGGTTTTTTCTGTGTAGTCGAATCGAAGTTGGTTCATTTTTTGTTCTCATGTAGAACCATGAACATGGGTGTAGAAAATTGGCTTTATAAGCAGCTTGGCTACCCTAAACTTGATGTGATCGGTAGTGTCGCATCACAATTAGACAAAACTTATGATACAAGTTACATAAACCAAAAGTTTGTTAATAAGTTATCCAAAAACGAACAATTTATTTCGAAAAACTTGAAATATTTAATAATTGGGGGGTGTGATTTAGAACAGTTAGTCCATTACTTACATGGAAACGTAGACACTCAGTTTAATTTTGTAAATTATCGAAACATAAGTGTTCATGCAGAGCATAGCTCGATGTTGAATAATAAGAACCTCAAGAAGTTTCAAGAGCAATTAAAAACTTATCCAATACTTGATGGCTTTGATTTTACATATAAGCATCGAACAACAGATTGGAATGTGTTGATATATAGCCCTTTAAACGACTTTAGCCGAGGGTTGTACCGACATTTAAAAACTGGTCAAGTTATTGCATTCGATAATTTTAATATTGACTGGACTGATAGGAAGAATCATAAAGAACTACCATTACACTTGTCCTCACTTACACTTGAAGAGTTAGATAGGTTTTCACGAGATTTTGAATACATTGGACCTATTGGTGAACGTGATTTTGAAGCTAATATTAGAGCATTGGTTAAAGAATTTAAGGGTAAACAAATAATTTTGCTTACAGGTTCAGAAGTGAAGCTGACAAATGTGTCTAGTTGGGAAAGTGGTATGGAGGAAAGGCATTCTCTCTTGAATGTTGTACTGACGGACTTAGAGGGGGAATATGATAACCTAAGCCTTGTCGATGTCAGACAGTTCTGTTTGAATGACAATTCTCATAGTGACAATATCAGACATTATAGTAAATCAGTATACTTGGATATAGCAAAGGATATAGCAAATAAAACAGATCTGAAGATTAAAAGCGGCGTTTTTTCTAGTGCAGATAAACTTCGGAGAAGGGTTTTAAAAAAGATTAAAAAAATCATAGAAAGAATATGCTGAAAAATGTAATTAGGTATGGCTTAAGTGAAGGTGTGGCAAAGCTAGCACCTTTCTTAACGAGTTTTTATTTAGCAACGAAATTCTCTCCAGAACATTTTGGAGAGTACGCTTTGTTACTAGTATATTTTGAGATTTTTTATATTATAATAGCTAACAATATTCAAGCAGTAACACGAGTTGATTATTTTAAACTAAGTAGCGAATATTTTAATAAAAAAGTAAGACTTCATCTTTTTAATAGTATATTTACTATATTGCTGACTTTCTTTTTTGTGTTAATTGTTACAAATTATAGTGTAATAATGTTGATTGCTGCCTCATTTGCTGTATTACTTAGAGTGTTTTCAAGTTTTTCACTAACAGTTTTACAGTGCCAGAAACTTGCTAAAAAGTACGCTGCAGTCAATCTAAGTTATATTATCCCTCTGAGTTTGGGTACGGTGGTCTTATTTAGCTTCACAGATGATGTTTTACTTTGGGTTTATGTGCTATTGCTTTCTTCAATTATTCAATACACTATCTCTTGCAAGTATGTGTCAAGCCCCCTATTTAAAGTTGATGTGAGTAATGATAGTACGATAACTAACGCTACTGTTCTAATAGCTGGAGCTATGTTTATGCCCCAAGCTGTTGGTTGGTGGTTACGAACTGGTGCAGAGCGGGTATTAGTCGAAGATAAACTATCCTCTACTATTCTAGGAAACTACGCACTTTCTGCACAGCTTGCAAGCATTCTCGTCGTTACTGTTGGAGTAATTAACTTAGCCGTGGTACCTCATATCAATGAAAAAATGAAGGCCTCTGCAATACAAGATGTTAAGTTTATAACAAGAAAGGTGTCTTTTTTTATCTTGTCGGTGTCATTTTTACTAATGCCATTGGCTTATTTCCTTATTTATTGTTTTTATAGCGAAAAGTACGAATTTGCAAGCGACTATGTTGTTTACAGTATTATCTGTCTAATTCCACAGTCTTTGATGATGGTCTATGTAAATATCTTATACTTTTCAAATAAAGCTTTATTTGTTGCTATAACTATTCTTATTGGATATACATTGTATGCTGTTGTTCTAAACTTTTATTTAGTTGATTATGGTATGATGTTTTTGTTTTCTTTACAGTTTTTGGTTAACATTATTATGTTATTAGCAGTGTTGTATAAGGTAAATTTGGTTTTAAATACCGAGGAGTGGGTAGACTAGTGTCAATAAAACTTAGTAAGGATGTAGCGCCAAAACTGCTTTTCTTATTGTCATTTCTATTTTGTGTTACTTATTCTTGGTACCCGGTAGTGGTATGTTTTGTTTTAAGTTTTTTTCTATTTATCGTTTCTATAAGGCAACAAGCCATAAAAGATTTTAACTTGGCGCTTTTGATTATACTTTCAGGGCTTATATTTTTTACTATAAGAAACATGGAAGAACATATCGATTACTTGTATTCACTTTTGTCTATAGCATTATTGTTTTGCTCGTATGTAGTAGCTAACTACCTTGGTCAAAACCCAGAACGATGGCTTTATTTTGTTAAGTGTCTTTTCTCGGGTTGTTTAGTTGTAGTTATATTTACTTTTATAGTTGCTATACCACAAGATATAGATTTGTTCTTGGGTGAAAGGCGCGGGTATTTAGCTTATGAATTTCTTTTTTTTGGTCGTAAGTATGAGTTTTCATTCGGTGTTACTCACTTAAATATATTTATCAACTTCATGTTGGCCTATGCAATAATAGGTTATAACATAATTAAGAGTAATCGATTTTATTTTGTTGTTTTGTTTTTGCTTTTATTCTTTCTTTCAATGACGACTCAATCACGTTCACCTCTTTTATTTGTCTTTTCGTCTTTGACTATTGTTAAATTCATAAATATAGTACACAAGCGAGATAGTATGATGGTGTCATGTACTTTGACACTTGGTTTGTTTTTTTTCTTGATATGTACTTCATTTGCTGTGATATCATTTTTACCTGATGACTCTAGATTTTTAGATGGGATTAGGTTTATGTTTTTTTCTATAGGTATAGAACACTTAATTGAGCAACCTTGGGGGAATTCACTTATTTACTACGATGTTCGACTGCCTCTTTCTAATTACCACAATACATTTTTATCTATGGGTAATAGATTCTCACTGTTGTTTTTGTTTATAATTTTGTTTAGATTTATCTATTCTTTTTATCATCATGTCTATAGTCGTGCTTCAAATTATGAAAGTAAAGTGATTTTTGTTGTATTGTCGTATTTTTGTTTTCACAACTTTATGATTGAAGATGTTTTTAAATTCGAAAAGTTTGTAGTGTTTTTGTTTTTTGTTTTGGTTTTCTCTTTCAATAAATTTAGATTTAAAATTTGAAGGTTTTAGGTATGACATGTAGTACAGTTTCAATATTGTCAGCTAACTATAACAACTCTAAGTATTTGGTAGAATTTTTTGATTCAATTCTCAATTCAAGTTATCTACCGGAACAGGTTGTTTTTGTGGATGATGCCTCCACAGATGAATCGTTAGATATAGTTGCACGATATACCGATAGGTTGAATATAAAATTAGTAAAGTTAAGTGAAAATGTAGGTTTTGCAAATGCTTTAAACACTGGCTTGGGTTATGTAGAGTGTGATTATGTACTGAGAGTTGACCCTGATGATATCATTAAACATGATAGGGTTTTAAAACAAAAAGAATTCCTTGATCTTAATAAGCATATAGATATTGTCGGAAGTAATGTCTCTTATTTCTTAGCTACTCCAAGTAATATGCTAAATGAATCTAACTTCCCAACAAGTCCTGAAGATATTTTAGCTAATTATAAAAAAGGTGAACATGGATTAATACATGGCGCATCGATGTTAAGAAAATATTGTTTTGATGAACATCACTATATTCAAGAAAATGTTCCATCTGAAGAGTACGATATTTTTTCTCGCATGTTGAAAACTGGTTACATTGCTGAAAATTTATCAGATTCGCTTACTATGGTAAGGATTCATTCTGGTAGTGTTACCAATTCAATTCCTTATTCTACAGTAGCAAAATATCATCAGTTAAGAGAGATGATTTGGGGGAGAAGAACACCTGTTCTCAAGGTTTACTTGGAATTTTTTGCAAAGAGGGTCTATAGAAGGTACCTTTTTTCAAACTCTTTCGCCAAACCATTCTTTCTGTTATTACTATGTGTTTTGAAACCAGTTTCGTTATTAAATAGGATTAAGCAGTATGTTAAGTTTTTTGGGTGATACTAATGTTTCTAAAATAAAGGCGTTGGTTAATGAGCACAAGTTACTTTACCGTCTTCACGATATTGGTTGGCGTGGTTTTATAAACCGCTCTGGTTTACGAGAATTTAAAAATAAATACAAAGGTGAGCGTGTTTTTATAGTTGGTAATGGTCCTTCTCTCAATAAGCACGACTTGTCTCTTTTGAACGGTGAATATTCATTTGCGGTAAATGGGATTTTCTATAAAACTAGGGAAGTTGGATATAAACCTACATTTTATGTTGTTGAAGATAGGCATGTTGCGGGAGATAACGTCGACGATATAAATGCTTATGATGTCGATTACAAGTTTTTTCCTTGTGACTATAAATCCATGTTTAAGCGTAATAAAAATACATTTTTTTATACAATGGATAAAGGCTATTATCATAAAAGTAGTCCATTTTTCTCTATGCCAAGGTTTTCATGTGATGCAAACGATGTTCTATATTGTGGACAAAGTGTAACAATGATTAATATACAATTGGCAGCCTATATGGGCTTTTCTGAAGTATACCTAATCGGTATGGATCATAATTACGTCTTACCAGATGATGCAGATGTTAATGGAGAGGAAATTACTTCTAATTCTGACGATCCTAATCATTTCCACCCGGATTATTTCGGCAAAGGTAAAAAGTGGCATGATCCACACTTAGATCGTGTAGAAAGATCATATCAATATATGAAAACTTCGTTAGAAGCTCGTGGAATTAAAGTTTTTAATGCGACACACGGCGGTAAGCTAGAAGTTTTCGAACGAATTGACTACCGAGGTTTATTTAATCGATGAAAATACTTGTAACAGGTGGTGCTGGCTTTATTGGCTCTGCAGTTGTTCGCCATATTATTGAAAGCACTCAGGACGATGTTGTTAACGTCGATTGTTTAACTTATGCTGGGAATTTGGAGTCACTTGAGTCGACTTTAGATAACGAAAGATATAATTTTGAAAAAGTAGATATTTGTAATCGTTCAGAACTAGATCGTGTTTTTATTGAACATAAACCGGATGCAGTGATGCATCTCGCTGCTGAGTCACATGTTGACCGTTCGATCACAGGACCGGCCACATTCATTGAAACGAATATAGTTGGAACATACACACTACTAGAAGCGACTCGGGAGTATTGGAATACGCTTGAGGAGCATGCAAAATCAGAATTTCGTTTTCACCACATCTCAACGGATGAAGTTTATGGTGATCTTCCCCACCCAGATGAAGTTCCAGAAGGCACAGAACCGCCAATGTTCTTAGAGACAACCTCTTATGAACCATCAAGCCCATATTCGGCATCAAAAGCATCAAGCGATCACCTTGTTCGTGCGTGGTCGAGAACATACGGTCTTCCAACTATCGTCACTAACTGCTCAAATAACTACGGTCCGTATCACTTCCCCGAAAAACTGATCCCACTTGTAATTTTGAATGCTTTGGAAGGGAAAGACCTTCCTATCTACGGTAAAGGCGACCAAATCCGTGACTGGTTATTTGTTGAAGATCACGCTCGCGCACTCTACAAAGTGGTTACTGAAGGTAAAGTAGGCGAAACTTACAATATTGGTGGTCACAATGAGAAGAAAAATCTCGAAGTCGTGAACACGATTTGCGACATTCTAGATAAGTTAGTACCAAAAGAAACTGCGTATGCAGAGCAAATCACGTACGTCCAAGACCGCCCTGGTCACGACCGCCGTTACGCTATAGATTCGAGCAAAATGCAGCGTGAACTGAATTGGGCGCCTGAAGAGACATTTGAAACAGGCCTTCGTAAAACAGTACAATGGTATCTAGATAACTCGAAATGGTGTCAAAACGTGCAAGATGGTAGTTACCAACGTGAGCGTTTGGGTGTAGAAGCAATTGAATCGAAGGTGAAAAAATAATGAAAGGTATTGTATTAGCCGGTGGTTCAGGAACACGTTTATACCCATTAACTCGTGGTGTATCAAAACAGCTATTGCCGATTTATGATAAGCCAATGGTGTTTTACCCAATATCGACATTAATGCTGGCTGGTATTAAAGATATTTTGATTATTACCACACCGGAAGACAATACAGGATTTCAGCGTTTATTAGGTGATGGCTCTGATTTTGGTATTAACCTTGAATATGCGATTCAGCCAAGCCCAGATGGGTTGGCGCAAGCATTTATTATCGGTGAAGAATTCATTGGTGATGACAGCGTGTGTTTAGTGCTGGGTGATAATATCTTCTACGGTCAATCTTTTTCTAAAACATTACAAAGTGCCGCTTCAAAAGAGTCTGGTGCTACCGTGTTTGGCTACCAAGTGAAAGACCCAGAGCGTTTTGGTGTGGTTGAGTTTGATAAAGATATGAAGGCAATTTCGATTGAAGAAAAGCCGGAAGCACCAAAATCTAATTATGCAGTAACTGGTTTGTATTTCTACGATAACCGCGTGGTCGATATGGCCAAGCAAGTGAAGCCATCTCATCGGGGGGAGCTAGAAATCACTACGCTAAATGAGATGTACCTCAATGACAGCTCATTGAACGTAGAGTTATTAGGTCGTGGTTTTGCGTGGCTAGATACAGGTACACATGAGAGCCTTCATGAAGCGTCATCTTTCATACAAACAATTGAACATGTTCAAGGTTTAAAAGTCGCTTGTTTGGAAGAGATTGCTTGGAGAAATGGATGGTTGAGCGATGAGCAAGTTCTGACTGTAGCAAAACCTATGATGAAGAATGAATACGGACAATATTTGACTCGATTGGTAAATGAAACTAAGAAAGAGGTAGCACGTCAATGCGAGTATTAATCACTGGCTGTTATGGCCAAGTGGGCTCTTGTTTAACAAAACAGCTAGATAATGATGATAAGATTACGGTGTTAGCGCTTGATAGAGAGCATCTTGATATCACTAGTCAAGATGCCGTTAATGCGGTTGTTTCTGATTTTTCTCCTACTATTATTATCAATGCAGCAGCTCATACCGCTGTCGACAAGGCTGAAGAGGAAGTTGAACTCTCTTATGCAATTAACCGCGATGGGCCTAAATATTTAGCACAAGCAGCAGAAAAGGCCGGAGCTGCCATTCTACATATCTCAACAGACTATGTTTTTGAAGGCAATAAAGTGGGCGATTATGTCGAAATGGATACGACAAACCCTCAAGGTGCTTACGGCGAAAGTAAGCTCGCTGGTGAGATTGCCGTTGCCAAGGAGTGTGAAAAACACGTTATTCTTCGAACAGCTTGGGTTTTCTGTGAACACGGTAATAACTTCGTTAAAACTATGCTCCGTTTAGGACAGAATCGAGACGCGTTAAGTATTGTTGGCGACCAGTTTGGTGGGCCGACATATGCTGGTGATATTGCCAATACTTTGCTTCAAATAGCGAGGCGTATTGATCAAGGTGATATTGTTGAGTTCGGTGTGTATCACTATTCGGGTTTACCTCATGTTAGCTGGTTTGACTTTGCTAATGCTATTTTTGATACCGCAGTTGAGCAAAAAGTGCTTGCGAGAAAACCTTACTTAACAAGCATTACTACTGACCAATACCCAACACCAGCAAAACGTCCAAGCAATTCTCGTTTGAGTAACGAGAAGATTACTGCCAGCTTCTCTGTTAAAGCGAGTGACTGGAAAGCTGCTTTAAATAATATTCAAGCGTATGCCGGAAAATAAAGTGAAAGTATTTGATACCCGTATTCCTGATGTAAAAATTATAGAGCCAAGCGTATTTGGTGATGAGCGTGGTTTCTTTATGGAAACTTGGAATCAAAAGCAATTTGAAGAGCTAGTGACTGGTAAACCGACGCAATTTGTTCAAGATAACCACTCTAAGTCTAAGAAAGGTATTTTGCGTGGTTTACATTATCAAACAGAAAATACGCAAGGTAAATTAGTGCGAGTTGTGTCTGGTGAAGTGTATGATGTTGCTGTCGATATTAGAAAAGGTTCAGCAACTTTTGGTCAATGGGTTGGTGAGTATTTGTCTGCGGAAAATAAGCGTCAACTATGGGTACCGGAAGGATTTGCGCATGGTTTTTACGTGACCAGTGACGAGGCTGAGTTTGTTTATAAATGTACCGATTACTATAATCCAGCAGCTGAGCTATCTATTCTGTGGAATGACTCTGAAATCGCAATTGAATGGCCTATTGATGGAGAGCCATTGCTCTCAGAAAAGGATGTTAGAGCTGAAGTTTTAAGTAGGGTGAAGAGTTTATTATGAAGAAAGTAGCTGTTATTGGAACAGTTGGAATTCCCGCCTGCTATGGGGGGTTTGAGTCACTGGTTGAGAACTTAACACTAAATAAAAATGACATAAGCTATACGATCTTCTGTTCTTCTAAAAGTTACTCCGAGAGGCTTACAGAATATAATCACTCTCAATTACATTATTTGCCACTGAAGGCGAATGGAATCCAAAGTATTCCTTATGATATCCTTTCAATGATAAAGACTTGGAGGATTAGTCCGGATGTAGTGCTTATTTTAGGTGTCTCAGGTTGTATATTCCTTCCGATCTTTAAACTATTTTCTAATGCGAAAATTGTTACTAATATCGACGGGCTAGAATGGAAGCGAGAAAAGTGGGGGAAGTGGGTCAAGCGCTTCTTAAAGTTCTCAGAATCAATTGCTGTAAGGTTTTCTCATGTAATTGTGACTGATAATCAAGCTATTACCGACTATGTGTATGAAGAATATGGTGTTAAGTCAGAGACGATTGCTTATGGTGGTGATCACGCTATAGTCAATATCCAACTCAAACCTGAAAATAATCATGGGAACTATGCATTGGGCCTTTGTCGTATAGAGCCGGAAAATAATGTGGATATGATTCTCAAAGCTTACTCTAAAACTTCATACCCTATCAAATTTGTTGGAAATTGGGACACAAGTGAATTCGGACGAAAGATGAAAACTCAGTATTCTAAGTTTCCAAATATCGAACTGTTGGACCCTATTTATGATATTAGTGAGCTGTATAAGCTTCGTAGTGGTTGTTCAATTTATCTCCATGGTCACTCAGCTGGAGGAACAAACCCTTCGCTAGTAGAAATGATGCACTTTGGTACCCCAATTTTCGCCTTCGATTGTAAATTTAATCGCTACAGCACTGAAAATAAAGCGACATACTTTGAAGGTAGTGATGACTTGATTGAGATGCTTAATAGTCTAAATGAACCAGGTGTTTTAGAAGCGAATGGACAGGCAATGAAAGAAGTTGCTCAGAAGCGTTATACTTGGAAGATTATCGCTCAACAATATGAGAGCACTTATTTATAGTCGCAAAAATAGCGTTGTTACAAGATATATCTAACACCTTGATAGCAATTATTGAAATGCGCGTACGTTATGAGATCTGCAAGTCCTTTTCTCCGCATTTATTCATACCCCAGGGCAAGATCAT
>NZ_JBFRUJ010000076.1:0-13923 GCF_041474575.1 Vibrio sp. 10N.222.51.C5 | reverse complement strand
ATTTTATACATTCAATTCATAAACTTTAAATTCCACACTTATTTGATGCCAATCAATCAATAACTCGAAATAAATACATAAAGAACAAACTACCTATAAAGTGCTAGCTATCAATAGTAAAAGGCATCTTAGAATGACGAATAAGAAAGAATCTGGGGTAATGAATCTTACTCGAAGAGGCTTCATGAAAGCTTCCTCTGCAGTAGGTAGTGCAGCTGCACTTGCGGGCGGTATTGCATTACCTTTCAAATCCAAACCAGTAGCGGCTGCAGTTGCTGAAAATGTGGATGAGAAAATCGTATGGAGTGCATGTACAGTAAACTGTGGCTCTCGCTGCCCACTGCGTATGCATGTACAAAACGGTGAAATCAAATACGTAGAAACAGACAACACAGGCACTGACGAATACGGTCATCACCAAGTTCGTGCGTGTCTACGTGGTCGCTCGATGCGCCGCCGTGTTTATAACCCAGATCGCCTAAAGTACCCAATGAAACGTGTGGGTAAACGTGGTGAAGGTAAGTTTAAGCGTATTAGCTGGGAAGAGGCTTATGATGAAGTCGCTGGCACCATGCAACGCCTTATCAAAGACTACGGTAACGACACTATCTACCTAAACTACGGTACAGGTACGCTGGGCGGCACGGTTACTAAATCTTGGCCACCAGCTCAAACGCTGATTGCTCGTCTAATGAACCTAAGTGGTGGTTACTTAAACCATTACGGTGACTACTCAACAGCGCAAATCACGAAAGGCTTGAGCTACACCTACGGCGGTTGGGCAAACAACAACTCTTTCTCTGATTTAGAGAACACTAAACTTAACATTCAGTTTGGTAACAACCCTGCTGAGACGCGTATGTCTGGTGGCGGCCAGATCCACCACTACGTTGAAAGCAAAAACAAATCAAACGCAAGAACGATCATCATCGACCCTCGCTACACCGATACTGCCGGTGGCCGTGAAGATCAATGGATCCCAATTCGTCCTTCTACAGATGCGGCATTGGTAGCGGGTCTTGCACACGTGATGATCACTGAAGACCTTGTCGACCAACCGTTCCTAGACAAATACTGTGTCGGTTACGATGAGAAGACCCTTCCTGCATCAGCGCCTAAAAACAGCGACTACAAATCTTACATCCTAGGTTTAGGTGAAGATGGCGTAGAGAAGACACCAGAATGGGCTTCTAAGATCACGGGTATTCCAGTTGACACCATCGTTAAGCTTGGCCGTGAAATGGGCACAGCGAAACCATGTGCGATTCACCAAGGTTGGGGCTTACAACGCACTGCGAACGGTGAACTAGCGTGTCGTGCAATCGCGATGCTGTCACTGCTCACTGGCTCTGTGGGCGTATCAGGCGGTTCAACAGGCGCTCGTGAAAGCGACATCAACATTCCATTTGTCCGCTTCCCTACTGTGCCAAACCCAGTTGAAACGTCTATTTCAATGTTCATGTGGACAGACGCGATTTACCGTCACCATGAAATGACCGACATCACTGATGGTGTTCGCGGTGCAGAGCGCCTTAAGAACCCAATCAAGATGATCTGGAACTACGCAGGTAACTGCATCATTAACCAACACTCAGACATCAACAAGACTCACGCGATTCTTCAAGATGAAAGTGCGTGTGAAATGATTGTCGTGGTTGATAACCATATGACGTCTTCAGCGAAGTACGCCGATATCATCCTGCCAGACTTAACAACGTCTGAGCAAGACGACTGGTGTATGGACGGTAAAGCGGCGAACATGCCTTACTTCATCTACGCGCAGAAAGCGATTGAGCCTCAGTTTGAAGCGAAATCTATCTACGAGATGTGTACTCAGCTTGCGAAACGAATGGGCGTAGAAAAAGAGTTCACCGAAGGCCGTACTCAAGAGCAATGGATTGAGCACCTTTACGCAGAAACTCGTAAGAACGATCCAACACTGCCAACCTTCGAAGAGATGAAAGAGCTGGGTATCTACAAACGTAGCTACGACCACCACTACATCGCTTATGAAGATTTCCGTAAAGATCCTGAAGCGAACCCACTGACCACACCAAGTGGCAAGATCGAGATCTACTCAGAGCAACTGGCTGATATCGCGAAGACTTGGAAGCTGAAAGAAGACGAAGTGATTCACCCACTTCCGATTTACGCGGACTCTTTCGAAGGTCATAACGACCCACTAGCAGAGAAGTACCCACTTCAGCTAACCGGTTTCCACTACAAGGCTCGTACTCACTCGACTTACGGCAACGTTGCAGAAATCAAAGCAGCAGCACCGCAAGAGTTGTGGATCAACCCAATCGATGCAAAAGAACGTGGTATTGAAAGCGGCGACATGGTGAGTATTTTCAACGACCGTGGCGAAGTACATATTCCAGCGAAAGTGACACCTAGGATTCTTCCTCGAGTTGTCGCACTAGGCGAAGGTGCATGGTACGCACCAGATGGTCAGAAGATCGACCATGCAGGCTCTATCAACGTGCTGACGACTCAGCGCCCGAGCCCACTTGCTAAGGGTAACCCTCAGCATACAAACCTAGTTCAAATCAAAGCGCTAAAGAAAGCATAAGGTAGGTTGGAATGAAACAATACGGCTTTTACATTGATTCAAGTAAATGCACGGGTTGTAAAACCTGTCAGCTTGCTTGTAAAGATTATAACGATCTAGACATCAAAACGAACTACCGTCGCGTATACGAATATGCCGGTGGTGGCTTCACTCAAGATGGTGATACCTGGATTCAGAAAGATGTCTTTTCTTACTACCTATCTATCGCTTGTAACCACTGTACTAACCCAGCGTGTGTGAAAGTGTGTCCTTCGGGCGCAATGCACAAACGTGATGAAGACGGTTTGGTTGTGGTTGATGAGAGCGTATGTATTGGTTGTCAGCACTGTAGCAATGCGTGTCCTTACGGCGCACCACAATACAATGCTAAGAAAGGTCATATGACGAAATGCGATGGTTGTTACCAACGTGTTTCTGAAGGCAAACAGCCTATCTGTGTTGAGTCTTGCCCACTTCGTGCATTGGAGTTTGGTGAAATCAATACACTTCGTGAGAAGTACGGCTCTGGTGCGGATGTGGCTCCACTGCCATCTTCAACAGAAACGCTACCAAACATCGTGATTAAGCTGAACAAAAACGCGAAGCCGACTGGCGATACCAGCGGTCACCTAGCAAACCCGAAGGAGGTGTAAGATGATTTTTCATGAGTGGTCTTTAATCTTCTTTACGGTGCTGGCGCAAACTGCGGTTGGTGGTTACTTACTGATTGCCGCACGTGCACTGGTACTTGGTCATGACGAAGAGAAGCTGAACAGCTACAAGGTTCCAATGTTTATCCTATGGGTACTGATGGGTCTTGGCTTCATGTTCTCGACAACGCACCTTGGCTCTCCACTGCGCGCGTTTAACGCTTTTAATCAGCTAGGTTCGGCTTGGTTGTCTAACGAAGTGTTCTTCGGTGCGGCATTCTTCGCTGTCGGTGGCCTGCAATGGTTACTGTCGGTAGTCAAGAAAGGTGGCGTTGCTATCCAGAAAGCACTGATGGTTGGCGCGATGGTACTGGGTGTTATCTTCATGTACGCGATGATCAACGTATACATGATCAACACAGTACCGACGTGGGACAACATCTACACACCACTGAGCTTCATCATGACGATGGTTGTGGGTGGCTTGCTGTTATCTCAGTTCGTGATTGTATTCGCAAACGACAGCCGCTTTACGGTTGACCGTAACATCACCATGTTGGCTGTTATCGCTGTTGCTATCAGCTTGCTTGTGACAGTAGGAAAACTGAACCTAATCGGAGACATCCAAACTTCAGCGGCAAAAGCGTCTGAGTTAGTCGATGGTTTAGGCAGCTATGTGATTCTTCAAGTGACACTGCTAATGGCAAGCTTGTTGATTTGGATTCTACCTATGCTGAACAAAGCAAAAGTGAACCCAGTTAACCTTGGCTTAGCACTAGTATTGTTCTTGGCTTCAGAGTTAATCGGCCGTGGTTTGTTCTACAGCCTACATATGACAAGCGGTTTGTAATCGAGTTCTTACAGACATGAGTTGCGTGTAAACATCGCTGCTTGTTTGGTTATCTAGAAGGCTAGATAAACAAAAGGCCCAACACCTATTTAGATGTTGGGCCTTTTTATTTCGTTTTTTCTAGCGTTTTTAATACAGACTTAGCGAGTTCGCTTACATCGTTAGCTTACATAGCTACTTAATGATAGCCGCTGGAATAAACATGTCTTTTAATCGCTTAACCGAAGAATAAGTACCAAACATCGGTTTGTTATCTAAATGCCTTCTCAGCATATCGGTGGCAACGGTCTTAATCACGTTGCGTTGGTCTTCACGCGAGTACTGACGATAAAACTCAAGTACCTGCCCCCACTCGCCTGCTTCAGTCGACAATGCAACGCTGAATGTGTTGCCTTCCAGCTTACCAGTCACCAAAGCCAATTCAGTTCCGCACTTATCTCTTGTTGCTCCAGCCAGCGCAAAGGTCGCGGCTAATGGATCGCTCTTTTCAAGTTCGCTCTCTTTTGGCTCAGCCATCACCCATGAGTGTCCGAAGCAATCTTCTATCTGCTCATTCAATTGCAGCCACGCTGACAGTGAACCTTTGGTCGACACTTCAGACACAGATAACGTCTTCTTTTTTTCCGCCATGATGTGTCCAATATGGTCAATCATCGGCTCATCAACACTAACGACATTACTCTCTAGCAGCTTGTAAACCATCTGCAGAAGCTTAACGCGAGTTTCTAAGTCTGCCTTAGGACCAAACAGTTTGACCTCAATGAACGGCAGATAAGAGCGATAACCAAGTTCATAACCTTCTGGCAGCTTTAGTTGATCCAAAACATCAGAGATACCGGACTCAGACAAACCAAACGTAAACAGTCGACTGCATTCAGAGGCAACCACTTGAGGGTAGGTACACGACAAGTCAGGAAGAATCTCAAACGTCACCATGCGCTTGAATTCACTTGGTACACCCGGCGTGAAATAGAAAGTCGCATCGTTAATTTTCAGTTTGAAGCCACAAGCCGTCCCTACAGGGTTATCGACAATCTCTGAACTCGCAGGTAACAAAGCTTGTTTAAGGTTGCTGTCTGGCATTGGCATGCCACGTCCAGAGAACATCTCTTCCATACGATCAAGCCATTCAGGGAACATGACGAGTTTCTGCTCGGAAGCAGCTGCAGCGGCGGCAGCACTCATATCATCGGTTGTCGGGCCTAAACCACCATTAACGATAACCACATCATAGTTAAAGCTCAGCATCAGCAGTTCTTCAACAAGAGCATTCATTTGATCACCCACAGTTGAGCGCTTAGCAAGCGCAAAACCATGCTGATAAAACTCAGCAGACATCCAAGCTGCGTTTGTATCTACAATGTCTCCATGAAGAACTTCTTCACCTGTGCTTAACATTGCGATTTTCGTCATATTTCTATCCCTTGTTGTCATAAAAAGACACTGCATTATTTACAAACTGGTCTATGGTTGAATTTGGAGCAATTCGCCTTTTCACTAATATTAATAATGTTAAACCTAAGGTTTTCTTAGGAAAAGCTATAAATTATTAGTTCCCTAAATCAGGCATTTAATAGATAATTGTGACCCTGATCAATTCCAAACTTTCTCATGGAGACCCTTGTGTCCAAATCACCGTTACTAGCAAAGGTTACTGCCGCATTTTCAATGCTAATGTCAGTTAACTCGGTTGCAAGCCAATACGACTTCGACCAGCCAATCAACCTTTCTTACTCGGATGAATGTGCTCAAGATTACTGTTTTAATGACAACTTGTACACCTACAAGCCTAGTACCAATTACGCACTGAGCGAATCGAGTGATGAGTACGACTTCTCAATCCAACAACCAAAACACATGTTGGTGAGTCAGGAGAAAGATTGGGATTACCTAATGGGTCAAACCTACACCATTCTTGGCTTGAGTGTCGCGACAGTGGGTCTAATGACTCTGCTCCCTGAAAGTATTACTAAGTGGGATGATGACCAACGTGATATCAGCTCATTAGGTAAAAAGTGGAAAGATAACGTTTCTGCTGGTCCAACATGGGACCGTGACGAACACTTCCTAAACTACGTAATGCACCCATATTTCGGTGGTGTTTACTACACCGCAGCTCGACACGCAGGTTACGACGAGTTTGAGTCATTCTTATACTCTTGGACTATGTCGACGTTCTTCTGGGAATACGGCGTAGAAGCGTTTGCAGAAGTACCTTCATGGCAAGATCTCTTCATCACACCTTTCTTCGGTGCGGTTGTCGGTGAAATGATGCTAGAAGCAGAGCAGGATATCATTGCTTCAGGTGGCGAAGTGATGGGCTCTCAAACCATGGGTGATGTGTCGCTATTCTTCCTTAACCCTGTTGGACACATTCACTACTGGGTAAGTGACGCATGGGGCGGTGATGCAGAAGTTAACCTGAATACTAACCCTTGGTGGGATAACCAAGACGCTGCACGTTTTGCTTACGATGCTGGCGCACCATACGACTCTCAGTTTGTTGGTATGAACTTCAAAGTAACGTTCTAATTCGTCTCTAGTACTACTCAATATAAGTTATTGAATATAAGTTGCTGAATCATCAATCACAGTGACAACTCTTCTAAAAAGCGGCTCTCTAGCCGCTTTTTTTGTGCCCTACTCTTCATTCTCTTTTTTTGCATCGAAGCTTAGTTTCAAAAATTGACCTAGGTCAAACATTGTTCGATGTAACCTTCTACACTGAAATTAAAGAACTTTATCGCGTGATATCAAACATTTAATTAGCAAAGAATAATTGAAACCTTGGGGGCTGATATGAACAGTACATTTATCGTAAACTTTATCGGAAAAGCATCACCAGCAACAATCAAACAGCTTGCTGCGGTTACTCACGAAAACGACGGCAAATGGCTCATCAGTAAAGTGAACTTTATTGAAGACCAAGTCGCAGGCGTACTAAAGGTTCAACTTCCAGCCATCAACGAATCGATTGTAAAAGAAGCGTTCAGCGCCAATCCAGATCTCATCGTGCAGTTTGTCGATTCCGATCATACACACAATGTTCAAGACACGGTCCATCACTTGAGACTCGACTCTAACGACCGAGCAGGTATCGTCAACGAAGTGACTCATGTATTGGATAGACAAGGAATCAGTATTCTCGATATGGATTGTCACCGCGTCTTTATCGCTGGTGGCGGCGGTGTTAGCTCAAGTCTATTCACATCAAAAATCGCCGTTAAGCTGCCAATCGAAGTACAGATCGACGACGTAGTTAATGAACTCGAAACGCTCAGTGAAGATACTCGTGTGATGATTGAAAGCTAAATAAACAAAATTAAAGAACAAAAAAGAGCAGCTCATTAGCTGCTCTTTGTATTGCTCTGAACTTGTGATTCAGTTACTTAACTGACCATTGTGATAATGAGCGTTTGAAGTCTTCATAGCCGAATTCATTTAGCTTCTGAACTTCACCACTGCTACGTTCACAGTAGATTGAAGGCATTTTAAGGCCATTGAACCAGTTCAATTTCACCATGGTGTAACCCGCGCTGTCTAACAGATGCAGCTTTTGACCAATCTTAAGTGGCTCATCAAAGCTCGCTTCGCAGAACTGATCGCCCGCAAGACATGAACACGAACCAATCACGTAGTCATGGCTGCCTGTTTCTGATGCTTCCAATACTGATGCGGGCTCATTGTAGATAAGCGTGTCAAGGCGGTGCGCCTCAGTCGCTGAATCCACAATCGCTGTTTTCTTCACGTTCTCAACAATATCGACCACTGTCACAACTAGGTCGGTTGTTTTAGTGATGATCGCTTCACCCGGCTCAAGGTACATCTGCACGCCGTGTTTCTCAGAGAAGGCTTTCAGCGCAAGACCAAGCTTTTCGATGTCATAGCCAGGCCATGTAAAGAACACACCACCGCCCATGCTCACCCAATCCAAATTATCTAAGTGCTCGCCAAACTGTTTTGAGATTGAATCAAGCAGGCCGATAAAGGCATCAACGTCTTTGTTCTCACAGTTCATGTGGAACATCACACCATTAATCTCATCGAAAATTTCTGGTTTGATGTGGTCAGCTTGCACGCCCAAACGCGAGAATTGACGTGCTGGATTCGCCAAGTCTTGCCCTGCGTAGCTCACGCCCGGATTTAAACGTAAACCCAGTGAAGCTTTACCTTCAACAATATGACGGTAAGCAGCAAGTTGGCTTTGAGAGTTGAAGATCATCTTGTCGCAGATGTCAGCAACCTCTCTCACGTCATCTTCACTGTAGCCCACACTGTAAGCATGAGTTTCACCGCCAAAAGTTTCGTGACCTAATTTCACTTCATAAGGGCCAGAACTAGTAGTACCGTCTAGGTACGGTTTGATGATGTCAAACACGCCCCAAGTCGAGAAGCACTTAAGCGCAAGTACCAATTTCACACCTGAAATCTCTTTCAGTTGCTTGGCTTTTTCTAAGTTCGCAATCAACTTGTCTTCGTTGATCATGAAATATGGGGTTTTTAGTTCTTCTTTCTTAAACGTCATTTTTGTAAACACTCAAGCAGCATCTATAGATGGAAAGGTAAATTAACAATTTTGGTGTAATTTATTTTGATTTTGTCCTGTCCGAGCACAGTGAGTTACAAAATCAAAATAAATGATACCAAAGCTTCAAGGCTATCATCATCGAAAAGGGAACAATCCATGTCCCCTTTAATTAGCAATCAAAACAAGAAATCAGTTCTTATTTTTTCAGCTCATGAATCACTGGAAGACCTTGGCCTGCTTCAAGCTCTTGAACATGCCAATCTAGACCAATTTCCGGCATAGTTGCTAGGAACGGATCTGGATTTAGCTGTTCCATGTTGAACACGCCTTTATCAGCCCATTCGCCACGGAAGAACTGAAGTGCAGCGGTAATCGCTGGAACACCAGTTGTGTAAGAGATCGCTTGGTGCTCTACGTCTTCGTAAGCCACTTCGTGGTCTGCGTTATTGTAGATGAATACGCTACGCTCTTTACCATCTTTCTTACCTTGAACCCAAGTACCGATACACGTTAAACCAGTGTAACCCGGAGCTAGAGATGTTGGATCCGGTAGTAGTGCTTTAAGAACATGCAGAGGCTGAACCACAGTACCATCGTGCAGTGTTAGCGGATCTGGGCTAAGAAGACCGATATCACGCATGCAGTTGAAGTAGTTCAAGTATGCATCACCAAAGCCCATCCAAAATTCGATACGCTTAGCTGGGATGAACTCTTTCATTGAACGAACTTCATCATGCGCCATTGAGTAAACTTTGTGAGAACCACAGTTCGGGAATTCAAACTCAAGCATACGAGAGTGACAAGGTACTTGTTTCCACTCTTCATTTTCCCAGTAGAAAGAATCGCCTTGGATCTCAAGCATGTTGGTTTCTGGGTCAAAGTTTGTCGCAAACTTCTTGCCGTGGTCACCAGCATTCACATCCATTACATCAATTGAGTCAATCTCATCGAACAAGTGCTTAACCGCGTATGCAGCAAAGATTGATACCACACCTGGATCGAAACCAGCACCAAGAATACCTGTGATGCCTGCTTCAGCGAACTTCTCACGGTAGCCCCACTGCCAATCGTAAGCTTGTGGTACTTGTTGGCCTTCAGAACATAGGTCAACCGCTACCGATGTATCTAAATAAGAAACTTTAGATTGGTAACATGCTTCCATGATTGCCATGTTTACCCAAGGAGGACCAGCGTTGATCACTAGATCCGGCTGAACTTCTTTAATCAAAGCAACAAGCGCATCAACATCATCAGCGTCTACTGAACGTGCTTCTAGTTTCTTAGTTGAATCTTTAAGGTTGTTTTTGCCCTTGATAGATTCGATGATTTTTTCACACTTCGCGATTGTGCGAGAAGCGATTGTGATATCACCCAGTACTTCGTTATTTTGTGCTGCTTTGTGTGCAACAACCCAACCAACGCCGCCTGCACCAATTTGTAGAATAGCCATAGTATTAATTACCCTTGTTGTTCTGCTAGCTCAGTGGCTAGAGTTTGAATTTTGTTAATTAGAGATTTGAAATCTGATGTCTTTAGGCACGGATTCAAGATAGTGAATTTAAGCGCACTCTTACCATCCACGACCGTTTCACCGAGTACTGCAACACCACGAGTCAGCGCTTCCAGTCTTAGCGTTTGATTCAATTTGTCTAAATCTAGCTCGCCGTTTGCTGACGGCTTAGATCGGAACAGCACTGTTGATAGTGACGGCTCTGCGAGTAGCTCTAAGTCAGCTTGGTTTTGAATCAGGTCTGCCACTTCTAGCGTTTGCTCAAGAAGATGGTCGTACATATCACCCAACTGCTTTGGTCCAACGCTTTGCATCGTCATGAAGACTTTCAATGCATCGAAACGCTTGGTGGTCGCAATAGACTTATCGACTAGATTTGGCAGTTCATCGTGTTCGCGGTTTAGGTAATCTGCGTGATGTAGAAAGTACTTAAAGTTCGCTTTGTCTTTCAACAATACCGCGCCGCAGCTGATTGTTTGATAGAACAATTTGTGGAAATCGACACTCACAGAGTCCGCTTTTTCGATGCCTTGTAAGCGAGCCTTGTGGCTACTCAAGATAAGCGCGCCACCGTAAGCACTGTCGACATGGAACCAAAGGCCTTGTTGGCTTGCGAGGTCTGCAATCGCATCAAGGTCGTCGATAGCACCGTGATCGGTTGTACCCGCCGTACCGACAACAGCAAAAGGAATCAACCCTTGTGCTTTAAGCGCTTTCACTTCTGCATCTAACAAATCAGGCTTGATAGTGCCGTTTGCATTGGTGTCAACACAGCACACTGCCGCTTCGCCTAGCCCTAGTAGAGAGGCTGACTTTTGAACCGTGAAGTGAGATTTCTTTGAACATAAGATACGCAGCTTGCTCGCGTATTCTGGTAAGCCAAGCTTTTGGATTGAGTGACCATTGTGCTTATCCGCAACCCAGTCTCTCGCAAGCAATAAACCCATTAGGTTACTTTGCGTGCCACCGCTAGTGAAAACACCGTCAGCTTGTGCGCCAAGTTGGTATTTGTCACACATCCAATCCACGACGCGCTGCTCAACATAAGTCGCAGCCGATGCTTGGTCCCATGAATCCATTGATTGATTCAATGCCGCGATAATCGATTCCGCTGCTACCGAAGCCATAAGAGGAGGAGTGTGAAGGTGTGCAATGCAATCTGGGTGTTGCACGAAGATGGAGTTTGCAGCGACAAGGTCTGCAGTACTATCTACAACATCAACCAAAGCGTGTTGATTGTTATCAAGGTCGACAGCATTGATAGCTGCTTCTAGCACTTTTGGATCTAAACCCGAATAAGGGGTTTCAACCTGTTCAAAAACCGCTTTCATCGCTTGAGTGGTTTGGTTCATCACGTTAGCAAATTCGTCGCTACCGCCTAAACCTGTATGGATGAAATGCTTGTTCCATTCTTGGTTTGCTTGTTCGCTTGAAGCTGGGTCTTGTTGTAAGCCACCACCAGCTGCGATGATCGCTTCTTCCATTACGCGGAGTGCAAAGTCAATCTGCTCAAAAGAGATAATCATTGGCGGAAGGAAACGAATTACCGAGCCATCACGACCACCCTTTTCAACCATCAAGCCACGCTCTAACGCTGCTCGTTGAATCGCTAGGGTTAGTTCGGCGTCTGATTGTGGTTCGCCAAACTTGTTAAGCTCACCATTTGGTTGTTTGATCTCAGCACCGAGCATCAGGCCTTTACCACGAACTTCAGCAATACAGCTAACGTGTGATTGAATCTTCTCAAGCCCGTGACGTAAATATTGGCCTGCGATGTTCGCGTGCTCAACTAAGCCATCTCGTTCGATGATCTCCAACGCCTTAGCGCCAGAGACCATTGCTAATTGGTTACCACGGAATGTACCGGTGTGCTCACCCGCTTTCCATGTATCAATGCTCTTATCGAACACAAGCAGCGACATAGGCAGTCCGCCACCAATCGCTTTAGATAAACATAAGATATCTGGATTAACACCAGACTCTTCAAACGCAAATCGATGGCCAGTTTTGCCCACACCACACTGAATCTCATCAAAAATCAGTAGGATGCCGTGCTCATCACAGATGCGACGTAGGCCTTGTAACCAAGATGCTGGAGCAGGAATCACACCGCCCTCACCTTGCACAGGCTCAACGATCATCGCCGCCGGTTTCATGATGCCAGACTCGTCATCATTCAACATACGTTCGATGTAACGAATGCTCGCGTTAGCACCCGCTTCACCACCAATACCAAACGGGCAGCGTAGGTTGTATGGGAAAGGCATGAAGTGCACATCAGACATCAAGCCGCTACGACGCTCTTTAGTGCCGAGGTTACCCATCATACCCATGGTGCCGTTCGTCATACCATGGTAAGCACCACGGAAAGCAAACATGGTGTTGCGACCTGTGGTTTGCTTGGCGAGCTTGATCGCCGCTTCCACAGCGTCAGCGCCAGATGGGCCACAGAATTGAAGAACCGAGTTATTTGAAAAGTCTTGAGGAAGAAAAGCTTTAACTCGCTTGATAAACGTCTCTTTTGCTTGAGTCGTGATATCAAGTGTTTGGTATGGCAAACCAGAATCGAGTTGGTCTTTAAGTGCTTGGTTAATCTCAGGGTGGTTGTAACCCAGAGAAAGTGTACCTGCACCGGCTAAGCAATCGAGAAAGAGTTGGCCACGAGTATCTTCAACTAAAGCGCCACATGCTCGTTTAATAGCAATAGGCAGGCGTCTTGGGTAAGAGCGAACATCCGACTCATGCTGTTCTTGCTCTAGCAAAATAGCGTCAGGTGTTAGGTCGTACGTTCCCTCTAAGATAGGAACCATAGTTGAAAATGAATTTGCGATAGTATTGATATCGACTTCAAAGGCGGTAGTCATAAAAGTCCCCTTGAATGTGTTCATACTCACCTCCATCAGACGCAATTACCCACCAACTCTCGTTAAATTTGGAGAGAGTTCATAGTGAAGTACACGTATTGTCTAGAAATGAGATATAGCTGTACGCTCGCATAAGTCAAATGACGAATACGAAATTAAGCCGTCTTAAGACAGCGATAAATTGTTAGCGTGAGCTCAAGGTTCAGTAATGCTACTGTTTTGAAGAATTGGACATTTTTGCAGGATCGGGCAGCTATGAGGAGCTGGTCCCTTTGGAAATGCAGAGCTGATTAGCAATGTTGTAATTAGTGTGTTCAATGTTGGGTTTCCCATTAACATGACGAACTGCGCCATAAGTATCCCGTCTATCAGCTAAAGGACTAGCCAATACCTACCCTACGTAATGTCCCAATCAGCAAGAATGGTCACTACGCGTATCCCCCAGAAGCAATCGTTGCTCTTCTTGAACATTTTCATTCCGAGATTGCGCGGGAAAGTAACATAAAGTGAAATGAACGATCAATAGTTTTTAGTAATAGCTTGATAAATAGCAGCGGTGGCTAAGCAATTGCTGTAAATATCGTCACACTATCGTTTGGGAAAGAGATCCCCGGTTCATTCGTTCCTCATACCCGAGGATGACGACGTGGGACTATAAACGTTGCTAGAGAAGCTTGGAGGTCATGGCGTCACTCCCTAGAGCGAGGAATGAGTTCATAGGGAGTCCCGAACAACATGTCGATGTATGGCTTTATTAAAGAAGTTACCTGATGCAATAGATTAAACTGAAGTTAATCAGCAAGCGGCAAGAGATCCCCGCTTCAATCGTTCCTCACGCCCGAGGATGACGACGTGGGGTTATAAACGTTACTAGAGAGACTTTGAGGTCAAGGCGTCACTCCCTAGAGCGAGGAATGAGTTCATAGAAAATCTCGCACTGAAACCAACAAAGTTCACTACACAGATAAAG